>DASWMA010000737.1:0-3174 GCA_036399995.1 Longimicrobium sp.
CCCCACCATGAAGCCGGAGACGTCCTGCAGGAAGAGGAGCGGCGTGCCGTGGCGGTTCATCGTGTCGATGAAGTAGGCCACCTTCTCGGCGCTGTCGGCGTACACGATGCCGCCGAACTTGGGCCGGCCGCCGTGCGGGTCCTTCAGCATCCCCCGCGCGTTGGCGATGATGCCGACGGGAACGCCGCAGATCCGCCCCGTCCCGCAGATCATCTCCGGCGCGTAGTCGGCCTGGAACTCATCGAGGTGGCCCGCGTCGAGGATGCACGACAGCAGCCGGCGCATGTCGTAGGGCTGCTTGTGGTCGGCGGGGAGCACCTCGTACAGCTCGGCCTCGGGGCGCCCGGGGTCGGCGGGCGGGCCGCCGCGCACGGCGGGCTGCGGCGGCGCCAGCTCCTTCACCAGCTCGCGGATCTTCGCCACGCACGCCCGGTCGTCGGGGACGCGGTAGTGGGCCACGCCGCTGATGGCGTTGTGCGTGTACGCGCCGCCCAGCGTCTCGGCGTCGGCGGTCTCGCCGGTGGCGCCCTTCACCAGGTTGGGGCCGCCCAGCCCCATGAACGACGTCCCCTCCACCATCAGGATCACGTCGCTCAGCGCGGGGAGGTAGGCGCCGCCGGCGATGCACGGCCCCATCACCGCGGCGATCTGCGGCACCTTCAGGTAGCGCCGCATCACCGAGTTGTAGTAGAAGATGCGGCTGGCGCCGTACTGCCCGGGAAAGACGCCCCCCTGGTACGGCAGGTTCACCCCCGCCGAGTCCACCAGGTAGACGATGGGGACCCGGCAGCGCATGGCGATCTCCTGCGCGCGCAGGATCTTGGTGATGGTCTCGGGCCACCAGCTCCCCGCCTTGACCGTGGCGTCGTTGGCCACGACGACGATCTCGCGCCCCGCCACGGTGCCGATCCCGGTGACCACCCCCGCGCCGGGCGCCTGGCCCTCGTAGCGGTCGTGGGCCACCAGGAGGCCGATCTCCTGGAAGCGGGTGCGCGGGTCCAGGAGCAGGCCGATGCGCTCGCGGGCGGTGAGCTTGCCGTCGGCGTGCTGCTTGTCGATGCGCTTGGGGCCCCCGCCCTGCCGCAGCCTGGCCTCGAGCTCGGCCAGCTCGCGCGCCAGCCGGCGGGCGCGCGGCTCCGCCTCGGGCGGCGCCTCCGGGGCAGCCGTGGTGCTCACTGGGCGGCCAGCTCGCGGTCGCGGCCGTTCTCGGCGAACCAGTCGCGGATGTACTCCACGGCGGCCGTGGTGGTGGTGCCGGGGCCGAAGAGCCGCCCGATCCCCTTCCCCTCCAGCGCCTGCATGTCTTCTTCGGGGATGATGCCGCCGCCGGTGATCAGGATGTGGTCGGCGCCCTCGGCGTCGAGCAGCTCCTTCACCCGCGGGAAGAGCGTCATGTGGGCGCCGGAGAGGATGGACATCGCCACCACGTCCACGTCTTCCTGGATGGCGGCGTTCACCACCATCTCGGGGGTCTGGTGCAGGCCGGTGTAGATCACCTCCATCCCCGCGTCGCGCAGCGCGGCGGCGATCACCTTGGCGCCGCGGTCGTGGCCGTCGAGGCCCGGCTTGGCCACCAGCACGCGGATCTTCCGTTCAGACATGTCGATGGACTTCGTCTGGGTCTGGATCGATGAAAAACCGCTCCGCGACAGGGGCGGAGCCCGCTAAACATAGGCCGCGCCGAACGCTTGCGGCAAGCCGAGTGCCGGTGCCCGGCGCAATTCGCTCAACCTCGGGACGAATCCACCGGCGAGGGGTGCCCGACGGGAAGCCGGGGTTCCGCCGGGTGTAACGAAATGCTGCCGGCGTGGCCCCGATCCGTTGCACCGCGACGTGGCCGGTGGACGACGCGCTCTCCGTAGACTTTTGTCTCATCGACACTTACGAAGCGCGGCCGGATCGGCGTGGATCTGGCCGTGAGCAGGGGCACAACTCGCCCGCACAGGAGCATCGTGGTGACCGCGCGTCGCGCGGCGCAGATCACCGTCTCCAACCTGTCGCGCGAGCAGGATCCATCCCCCTCGAAGACAACCCACCAACCACGAGGCAAACCATGGACGCAGCCACCACCACCTCGACCGCATACGACAACGCGACCGCGCAGTTCCTCTCCAACCTGGTGGGGCTGGCGTACGCGCAGTTCGACAACCCCGCGTGGAACGGCGACATCCCCGCCGACCAGGTGCCCACGGGCTACACGCAGATCGCCAAGTTCCAGGTGCCCAACCTGGACGTGGACAAGGCGGTGGACGCGTTCCTGGCCGCGCACCCCGAGCTTCAGCCGTTGGTGAGCACCGACGTGGCCGCGCTGGCGGATGCCGAAGCCCAGGCGCTGAACACCCAGCTTTCCAACGCGCTGGAAGACCCGGCCACGCTCACCGCCATCACCGCCGCCGCCGCGCCGCCGCAGGGCCTGGCCGACAGCGCCCCCACCTGGTTCGGGTTCGCGCTGGCGCCCACCAGCGACAACCTGACGGGCTCGAACATCGTGGCGTACCGCGGCACGCGCACGGTGACCGAGTGGGGGATCGACGCCACCGCCGTGCAGGTGCCGGTGCCGCTGGCGTGGTTCAGCGACGGCAAGCTGAAGTTCGCGCGCATGCACCTGGGCTTCCTGATCCTGTTCGCCTTCCTGAAGCCGCAGGTGGACGCGGCGGTGAAGCAGTTCAACCCGAACGCGGCGAGCACGCAGGTGGCGGGGCACAGCCTGGGCGGCGCCATCACCACCGTCACCTCCATCTACCTGAAGCTCGGCAGCCTGTTCACGCCGCTGCAGTCGTACACCCTGGCCAGCCCCCGGGTGGGCGACAGCACCTTCGTGAGCGCGTACAACTTCTTCGTCCCCAGCACCTTCCGGATCGTGAACCTGTCGGACCTGGTGCCGATCCTGCCGCCCACGTCGCTCACCATCGTGGTGCGCGGGGTGACGGTGAGCGTGCAGTACGCGCACGTGGGCCAGGAGTGGAGCTACCTGTGGCAGACGGGCGACGTGGGCGACAACCACGGCTGGCAGATCAACTACAACCCGGCCACCATCGCGAACGTCCCCACCAGCGCCGCGCGGACCTACCCGAACTCCGGCATCCCCTGCTGAGCGGAGCCGGCTTTCGAGGGATGAGGTTCGAAGGATGAAGAACGGGAGCGGAGGCGCCATGCCTCCGCTCCCGCTCTTCA
>DASWMA010000738.1:0-11012 GCA_036399995.1 Longimicrobium sp.
CCCCCCCCCCCCCCCCCCCCCCCCCCCCCCCCCCCCCCCCCCCCCCCCCCCCCCCCCCCCCCCCCCCCCCCCCCCCCCCCCCGCCGCCGCCTGCGCCGATCCCAGCCGACGCGCCTCGGATCCATCCGCGATCCCGCCCCACGCTTTCGCACTCCACTTCTTCCCACCCCGTTGGTTGCCGCGAACCCGCACGCGGGTTAGCTTTCTCGGGTTTTGCGACCGATTCGCACCCTGGATTGGCCGACGCATCAACACGCCACCATGCCGACCTACGAATATCGTTGTCCCCAGTGCGGGACTGAGTTCGAGAAGTTCCAGAAGATGAGCGACCCCCCGGTCGCGCCGTGCACCTCGTGCGGCGCAGACGCCGAGCGCAGGATCTCGGCGGGCGCCGGGCTGGTGTTCAAGGGGAGCGGCTTCTACATCACCGACTACCGCGGCGAGGGCTACAAGAAGGCCGCGCAGGCGGAAGGCGGCGGCTCGTCCACGTCCTCCGACTCCGGCGGCTCTTCGTCCGACGCCGGGAAGTCCGACGCGAAGCCCGAGAGCAAGCCCGCGCCCAAGGCCGAGAGCAAGCCGGCGCCCAAGGCCGAGTGATGGCCCACGACCAGCTGATCGCCGAGATCCGGCGCGTGGTGGGCGAGATGGGGGCCGACGGCGAGCATCCCGTCACCCTCGAGCGGCCGCGCAACCCCGACCACGGCGACTGGGCCACCAACGTCGCGCTCACCCTGGCGAAGCCGCTGAAGAAGGCGCCGCGCCAGATCGCCGACGAGCTGGCGTCGCGCATCGACACGGCGGCGGCGGGCGTGCGCGCGGTGGAGGTGGCGGGCCCCGGCTTCATCAACTTCCGCCTGGCCGACGACTTCTTCGCCGCCGGGGTGGCGGCGATCCTGGCCGCGGGCGACGCGTACGGGCGGTCGCAGGCGGGCGGCGGCAAGCCGGTGAACGTGGAGTTCGTCTCCGCCAACCCCACCGGGCCGCTGCACATCGGCCACGGGCGGCAGGCCGCGCTGGGCGACGCCGTGAGCGAGCTGCTGGCGTGGGCCGGGTGGAAGGTGCACCGCGAGTACTACTACAACGACGCGGGCGAGCAGATCATGCGCCTGGCCCGCAGCGTGTGGGCGCGCTGCCAGCAGGAGGCGGGCGACGACGTCCCGTTTCCCGAAGACGGCTACCACGGCGAGTACGTGCGCGAGATCGCGCGCGAGCTGGTGGCCGCGCACGGCGCGCGCTGGCGCGGCGACGGGTCTCCCGAGGCGATGGACGAGATGCGGCGCTTCGCCGTGGCGCGGCTGCGCGACGAGCAGAACCGCGACCTCGAAGGCTTCGGCGTGCGCTTCGACGAGTTCTACCTCGAATCGTCGCTCTACGACTCGGGGCGGGTGGAAGACACCATCCGCCGGCTGCGCGAGACCGGGCACGTGTACGACCACGAGGGCGCCGTCTGGCTTCGGACGACGGAGTTCGGCGACGACAAGGACCGGGTGATGGTGAAGAGCTCGGGGCAGCCGACCTACTTCCTCCCCGACGTGGCCTATCACCTGGCCAAGTGGGAGCGTGGCTTCCACCGCGCCATCAACGTGCAGGGGAGCGACCACCACGGCACCGTGGCCCGCGTGCGCGCCGGCCTGCAGGCGCTGGGGCTGCCGCAGGGCTACCCCGAATACGTGCTGCACCAGATGGTGCTGGCCGTGCGCGGCGGCGTGGAGGTCAAGTTCAGCAAGCGCGCGGGCTCGTACGTGACCATGCGCGAGCTGTACGACGAGGTGGGCGTGGACGTGGCCCGCTACTTCTTCCTGATGCGCCGCGCCGAGGCCCAGCTCCTCTTCGACATCGACCTGGCGCTGGAGCACTCGGACAAGAACCCGGTCTACAAGGTCAAGTACGCCCACGCGCGGATGAGCAGCATCTTCCGCCGCGCGGGGGTCGACCCCGCGACGCTCGACGCCGCCTCGGCCGACCTGTCGCTGCTGGCCGACGAGAGCGAGGGCGAGCTGGTGAAGCTGCTGCTGCGCTTCCCCGAGGTGATCGAGGGGAGCGCCGAGCGGCACACGCCGCACGCCGTGTGCGAGTACCTCGAAGAGGTGGCGGGCGCGGTCAACAGCTGGTACCACGCGGGAAACCGCAGCCCCGCGCTGCGGGTGATCGGGCCCGAGGTGCCACCCGAGACCTCGCGGGCGCGGCTGGTGCTGTCGCGCGCCGTGCAGGTCGTGCTGAGGAACGGCCTGGCCGTGCTCGGCATCGGCGCCCCCGAACGGATGGAGCGCGAGGCCGGCGACGAAGCCGTTCTCGAAACCGCCTGACGTCTAACCTGAAACGAAACTCAATGTCGATCCTGGTGGTGGGCAGCGTGGCCCTGGACACGGTACAGACGCCCTTCGGCCGCGCCGACGACGCGCTGGGCGGCTCGGCAACCTTCTTCTCGGCGGCCGCGTCGCTCTTCGGGCCCGTGCAGCTGGTGGGGGTGGTGGGGAGCGACTACCCCGTGGACGCGCTGGAATTCCTGGCCGAGCGCGGGGTGGACCTGGCCGGGCTGGAGCGCGCCGAGGGCGAGAGCTTCCGCTGGTCGGGGGTGTACAGCTACGACCTGAACTCGCGCGACACGCTGGAGACGCGCCTGGGCGTGTTCGCCGAGTTCCAGCCCAAGATTCCCGAGAGCTTCCGCGACGCCGAGTGGGTGTTCCTGGGGAACATCGACCCCGAGCTGCAGCTGAACGTGCTCGACCAGGTGCACGCGCCCAAGTTCGTGGCGTGCGACACCATGAACCTGTGGATCGACATCAAGCGCGACCGCCTGCTGAAGCTGCTGGAGCGAGTCGACCTGCTGCTGGTGAACGACGCCGAGGCGCGGCAGCTCTCGGGCGACTTCAACCTGGCCCGCGCGGCGCGCTGGATCCTGCAGCGGGGCCCGCGCTACCTGATCATCAAGAAGGGCGAGCACGGGGCGATCCTCTTCACCCCCAGCTCCGTCTTCTTCGCCCCCGGCTACCCGCTGGAAGAGGTGTTCGACCCCACCGGCGCGGGCGACGCCTTCGCGGGCGGCTTCATGGGCTACCTGGCCCAGCAGGGGCGCACCGACGACGGCGACCTGCGCCGCGCGGTGATCTACGGCTCGGTGCTGGGCTCGTTCGCGGTGGAGAAGTTCAGCGTGGAGCGCTTCCGCGACCTGGCCCTCGAAGAGGTGGAGGAGCGGGTGCGCGCCTTCCGCGAGATGACGGTGTTCGAGCTGGAGGTGGACGCGAGTGTCTGACGCGGGCGGCGGCCTTTCGTACGCCGCCGCCGGCGTGGACATCGACGCGGCGGCAACGGCGATGAAGGGCGTGGCCGCGCTGGTGCGGTCCACCGCCACCCCCGACACGCTGAGCGAGCTGGGCTCGTTCGGCGGGCTGTACCGCGTCCCCCGCGACGTCGCGAGCCCCGTGCTGGTGGCCAGCACCGACGGTGTGGGCACCAAGCTCAAGGTCGCCTTCCTGGCCGGCCGCCACGGCACGGTGGGCGAAGACCTGGTGAACCACTGCGTCAACGACATCCTGGTGCAGGGGGCGAAGCCGCTCTTCTTCCTCGACTACGTGGGCGTGGGCCGGCTGGAGCCCGGCGTTGTCGAAGAGCTCGTCGGGGGGATCGCGCGCGGCTGCCGGGCCAACGGCGCCGCGCTGCTGGGCGGCGAGACCGCCGAGATGCCCGACTTCTACGCCGCCGGCGAGTATGACCTGGCGGGGACCATCGTGGGCGTGGTGGAAGAGGGGCGCGTGCTCGACGGCTCCGCGATCGCCGCGGGTGACGCGATCATCGCGCTCGCCTCGTCCGGCCTGCACACCAACGGCTACTCGCTCGCTCGCAAGGTCGTATTCGAGCGCATGGGGCTCGGCGTGGACGACCCCTTCCCCGGCGAGGACGGGAGCGTGGCCGACGTGCTGCTGCGCGTTCACCGCTCCTACCTCCGCCCGCTCTGGCCGCTGCTGGAGCGCGGCGAGGTCCGCGGGCTGGCGCACATCACCGGCGGCGGGCTGGTCGACAACGTGCCGCGCATTCTGCCGAAGGGCGTGGACGCGCGCTTCGACCTGTCGTCGTGGACCGTTCCGCCCGTCTTCCGCGTTCTCCAGCGCGAGGGCGGGGTGGAGGAACGGGAGATGTTCCGCGCCTTCAACATGGGCATCGGGATGGTGGCGGTCGTCACGGCGGACCGTGCCGAAGCGTTGATCCGGGAATTGAACACGGCCGGCGAGACGGCATGGCTCGCCGGCGAGATCGTTCCCGGAGACGGCAAGGTGGTGCTGGGATGAAGATGAAGCGGATCACGATGGCGCTGGCCGCGGCGGTGCTCGCGCTTCCCGCTGCGACGCGGGCGCAGAGCGGCGGGACCGACCCGTGCATGGAGCCCGGCTCGGACCCCAACTGCGAGTTCACGGCGCGGGCGTTCCGCGCGGCATACGCGCAGACGGGGATCCTGGCCGCGGGCGGCAACCCCGTCCCCGGCGTGGAGTCGACGCGCGGGATCACCCTGGGGCTGATCCCGAAGACGACGGCGAGCTTGCGCGTCTCGGTCGCGAGCCAGCGGCTGCCGGACCTGAACGAGGGGCCGGTCGCCGACGAAGAGCGCACCGCCACCGCCACGGCGATCCGGCTGGGGACGGCTACGCGGCTGTTCGAGGGTGTCTCGGCCGGGCCGGTGAGCGGCGTGGGGGCCATCGACCTGCTGCTGGACGCGGCGTACCTCCCGGCGGCGGGACAGAGCCGCAATGGCGCGGCGGCGTTCGGCGCCGGCGCGCGCATCGGCATCGTCCGCGAGACCTTCGGCACGCCGGGGGTGGCGCTGAGCGTGATGTACCGCCGCGTGGGGAAGCAGACGTACGGAAGCCTCTGCCCGATCGCGGACGTGCAGTGCGAAGACCCCGGCTACGGCGAGGCGGAGTTCGCGGTGAACGACGTCGGCGGGCGGCTGACCGTGGGGAAGCGGCTGGGGCCGATCGGGCTGCTGGGCGGCGTGGGGGTGGACCGGTTCTCCACCAGCGGCGGCGAGATCCGCTTCTTCCCCGCCGTGCTGGAGCCCGGCCGTGCCGAGCTGCCCATCCGCCGGCACGACCGGCGCTTCTCGTTCTTCGCCAACCTGTCGTACGCGCTGGTGGTGGGCTCGCTGGTGGCCGAGGGCGGCTGGATGGAGGGCGGCGAGCCGAACGTCGTCTTCGAGGACGGCGACAACGGCACCTACGAGGCGGGGAAGGGGACGCCGTTCGGGAGCCTGGCGCTGCGCATCTCGCTGTAGTGCGCGCGGCGGGGTGGACGGCGGTGCTAGATTGATGCGATGCGGCGGGCGAGGGCGACCTCGCCCGTGCTCGTTTCCACGGCGGAGGTGCGGATGACCGACGGCGAGCTTCCCGAAGACCGCGAGTGGATGCGCCGCGCGCTGGAGCTGGCGCCGCGCGGGTGGGGCCGCACCGCGCCCAACCCGATGGTCGGCTGCGTCGTCGTCAAGGACGGGAAGATCGTCGGTGAGGGGTGGCACACGGAGTACGGCCGGCCGCACGCCGAGGTGGAGGCGCTCTCCGCCGCGGGCGAGCAGGCGCGCGGCGGCACGGCCTACGTAACGCTGGAGCCGTGCGCGCACTTTGGGAAGACGCCGCCGTGCACCCAGGCGCTGCAGGCCGCCGGCGTCCGCCGCGTGGTCTTCGCCGCGGCCGATCCCAATCCCAAGGCGGCGGGCGGGGCCGAGGTGCTGCGGCAGTCGGGGATCCAGGCGGTGGGCCCGACCGACGAGCGGGCGATGCGGGACGTCGATCCGGTCTTCTTCCACGCGCACTCGCCCGAGGCGGCGCGGCGGCCGTTCATCGCGCTCAAGCTGGCGCTGTCGCTGGACGCGCGCATCGCGGACGGGGCGGGACGGTCGGTGTGGATCACCGGCGACGAGGCGCGCGCCGAGGTCCACCGCCTGCGCGCGGGGTTCGGCGCCGTGGCGGTGGGGATCGGCACGGCGCTGGCGGACGACCCGCAGCTCACGGTGCGGGGCGAGATCGTGCCACGCGAGGCGCCGGTGCGGGTGGTGTTCGACCGTGCGCTGCGGCTTCCCATCGAGTCGAATCTCGTGCGGACCGCGCGCGAGGTGCCGGTGATCGCCGTCGCCCAGGAAGGCGCCGCGGGGGAGTCCGCGCGGGCGCTCGAGGCCGCCGGTGTGCGCGTGCTGGCACCGGCGCCGGGGCTCGAACGAGCGCTCGAATCGTTGCGAGCGGCGGGCGTGCGGTCCATGTTCGTGGAAGGCGGCGCCGAGATTGCGGGCAATCTGCTGCGCGGGGGGGTGGTGGACCGGCTGTACCTGTTCTACGCGCCGGTCCTGCTGGGGCCCGACGCGCTGTCGCCGTTCGCGGCGCTGGAGAGCCCGCCGATCGACGCGGCGCCGCGCTGGAGGCGCGTCGCCACGCAGGTGTTCGGCGCGGATACGCTGGTCACGCTGGCACGGGAGTAGGGGTGTTCACGGGGATCGTGGAAGAGGTGGGGACGGTCGAATCCGTCCGCGACGAGGGGAACGGCGTGGTGTTCACCATCGCCTGCCGCGCCGTGCTCGACGGGCTGGGGCTGGGCGACAGCGTGGCCATCGACGGCGCGTGCCTCACCGTCACCTCCATCCTGGACCACGCCTTCACCGTCCAGGCCGTCGGCACCACGCTGGGGCGGACGACCTTCGGCTCGTTCCAGCCCGGGAGGCGGGTGAACCTGGAGCGGGCGCTGTCGCTGGGGCAGCGGCTGGGCGGGCACATCGTGCAGGGGCACGTGGACGGGCTGGGCGAGGTGGTGTCGATCCGCCGCAACGAAGAGCTGGTGCTGATCGACTTCCGCATGCCTCCCGACGTGGCCGCGGTGACGGTGCTGCACGGGTCGATCACGCTCAACGGCATCAGCCTGACCGTGAACGACCTGCCGCGGCCGGGCGTCTGCCAGGTGTCGATCATCCCCTTCACCTGGGAGCATACCAACCTGGGCGAGCTCGCCGAGGGCGACGCGGTGAACCTGGAGGGCGACACCATCGGCAAGTACGTGCGCCACCTGCTGGGGATGCCGGCCGCAGAGTCAGGCACGGGGCTGCCGCGGACGGAAAACGTGATGAAGGCGTGGGGGTATGAACCGCGAACAGGTGCGTGAGTGCGCGAGTGCGTGAGTGCGTTGGCGCTCGCGCGGGGCTGAGCGAGGCGCGCTCCCGCCGTTGAAGTCCGCGAAGGCGGACTGTGTGCCGTTGTAGCCGCGAGTTTACTCGCATTTTTCCCCGCAACGAGCGTCGTGGTCGCTCGTCGCGTGATGATTGAGCGGGATTTGCAGTCCTCCGGCGTGCGCCGGGACTTTGGAAGGAGATAGCGATGCCGTTCGACACGGTCGAATCAGCGATCGAAGACATCCGCCAGGGGAAGATGGTGATCGTGGCGGACGACGAGAACCGCGAGAACGAGGGCGACCTCGTCTGCGCGGCCGAGCTCGTCACGCCCGAGATCATCAACTTCATGGCCACGCACGCCCGCGGCCTGATCTGCCTGTCGCTGAGCGCCGAGCGCGCCGACGCGCTGGACCTGCGGCCGATGACCGACGTGAACACCGAGGCGCTGGGCACCGCCTTCACCGTGAGCGTGGACGCGGCACACCGCTTCGGCGTGACCACCGGGATCAGCGCGTGGGACCGGGCCACCACCATCAAGGTGTGCATGGACCCGGCGTCGGTGCCCAGCGACCTGCGGCGGCCGGGGCACGTGTTCCCGCTGCGCGCGCGCGCCGGCGGCGTGCTGCGGCGCGTGGGGCAGACCGAGGCGTCGGTGGACCTGGCGCGGCTGGCGGGGCTGCAGCCCGGCGGCGTGATCTGCGAGATCCTGAACGAAGACGGCACCATGGCGCGCCGGCCGCAGCTCGAAGAGTTCGCGGCGCGGCACGGCATCCGCTTCATCACCGTGGCGCAGATCGTGGCGCACCGGCTGCAGCGCGAGCGGCTGGTGCACCGCGAGGCCGAGGCCATCATCCCCACGCCGTACGGCGACTGGCGCATCATCGCCTACCGCAATGACGTGGACCAGCACGAGCACGTGGCGATGGTGAAGGGCGAGGTGGAGGGGGTGGAGAACGTGCTGGTGCGCATGCACAGCGAGTGCTTGACCGGCGACGTGTTCCACTCGCTGCGCTGCGACTGCGGCGAGCAGCTCGAGGCCGCAATGCAGAAGATCGAGACAGAGGGGACCGGCGCCATCGTGTACCTGCGGCAGGAGGGGCGCGGGATCGGGCTGGTGAACAAGCTGCGCGCCTACACCCTGCAGGACGAGGGGATGGACACGGTGGAGGCCAACCTGAAGCTGGGCTTCCGCCCCGACCTGCGCGACTACGGGATCGGCGCGCAGATCCTGCTGGATCTGGGGCTGTCGAAGATCCGCATCCTCACCAACAACCCCAAGAAGATCGTGGGGATCGACGGATACGGGCTGTCGGTGACCGAGCAGGTGCCACTGGGGGTGAAGCCGAACCCGCACAACAGCGGCTACCTGCGCGCCAAGCGCGACAAGATGGGCCACCTGTTCCCCAGCGGCGACGAGCCGCTGGACGAGCAGGCTGCATAGCGCAGGCTGGCGCCTGCGTGGCGGCTGAAGCCGCGGCTACAACTACGGGAAGCCTCGCAAACTGCGCGAGGCTGCTTACGGAGATCCGCGTGAGTGGGCCGGCTGCATTCAACTCGAAACGGCTGAAGTCCGCAAAGGCGGACTGTGTGCCGTTGTAGCGGCGAGTTCACTCGCATATTTCCACCCGGACCTCTGTTCCGATGGTCGCCTTCGCATCGAGGCGGGTACCGGCGCATCCGGCACTGCGAACTGCGCTGGGGACTGAGGACTGGATGTTGGACGCTGGGCACTGGGCACTGGGGACCGGGCACTTTCGCACTTTCGCACTCTCGCACTTTCGATGATCGAACACGCGGGGCACTACCGGGGTGAAGGGCGGCGGTTCGGGATCGTCGTGTCGCGCTTCAACGACTTCATCACGCGGCCGCTGCTGGCCGGCGCGCGCGACTGCCTGCTGCGCCACGGCGTGGCCGACGACCACATCGAGGCCGTGTGGGTGCCGGGGGCGTGGGAGATCCCGGGCACGCTCTCCGTCCTCGGCGAAAGCGGGCGCTTCGACGCGCTGATCGCGCTGGGGTGCGTGATCCGCGGGGCCACGCCGCACTTCGACTACGTGGCCGGGCACGCGGCCAGCGGCACGGCTGCCGTCGCCGCGGCCCACGGCCTGCCGGTGATCTTCGGCGTGCTCACCACCGACACCATCGAGCAGGCCATCGAGCGCGCCGGCACCAAGGCCGGCAACAAGGGGTGGGACAGCGCCATGGCGGCGCTGGAGATGGCCGACCTGTACGCCAATCTGAAGAACGGGGGGAACGCCGGGTGAAGAGCCGCAGCAAGGCCCGCGGGTGGGCGCTCCAGGGGCTGTACGCCTGGGAGAGCCGCCGGGGACAGCCCGAAGACGCGATGCGCATCCTGCAGACGCTCTTCTCCACCCTCCGCGTCTCTCCGCAGAACCGGCCCTACGCCGAGGCGCTGGTGCGGCTGGTGGCCACCAACGTGGAGAAGATCGACGGGATCCTGCACGACGCGCTCACCAACTGGCGCCTCGAGCGGCTGTCCGCCATCGACCGCAACGTGCTGCGCCTGGGCACCGCCGAGATGCTGTTCGTGGACGACGTGGCCCCGCGCATCAGCATCCGCGAGATGGTGCAGCTGGCCGAGAAGTACGGCACCGACGACAGCCCCCGCTTCGTGAACGGCGTGCTCGACGCCGTGATGCGCCGCGTGGCGCCGGAGGGCACGGCCGGCGCGAAGTGAAGCTCCTCGTCATCAACTGGCAGGACCTGGCCAACCCGCACTCCGGCGGCGCCGAGGTCCACCTGCACGAGATCTTCGGGCGGCTGGCGCGGCGCGGCCATGACGTGACGCTGCTCTGCTCCGGCTTCGCCGGCGCCGAGCCGGTGGTGGAGGCCGACGGGATGCGCATCCACCGCACCGGCGGCCGCCACACCTTCACGCTGGCCGCCGCGCCGTACTACCGCCGCCACCTGGCCGCCGAGCGCTTCGACGTCGTCGTCGAAGACCTCAACAAGATCCCGCTCTTCACCCCGTACTGGATCAAGCGGCCGCTGGTCCTCCTGGTCCACCACCTGTTCGGCGCCACGGCCTTCGGCGAAGCGTCGGCGCCGTTCGCGGCGGCCACCTGGCTGTTCGAGCGCCCGATCCCGCTGGTCTACCGCGGCATCCCCGCCGAAGCCGTCTCCGAGAGCTCGCGCGACGACCTGGTGGAGCGCGGCCTCCGCCGCGAAGACATCCGCGTGATCCACAACGGCGTGGACGTCGATTTCTTCCGCCCCGACCCGTCCATCCCCCGCTTCGCCGAGCCGACCTTCCTTTCCGTGGGCCGGCTCAAGAGGTACAAGCGCATCGACCACGCGATCGAGGCCGTGGCGCTGCTCAAGCGCCGCGGCCGCCCCGCGCGCCTGCGCATCGCCGGCAAGGGCGACGACGAGCCACGCCTGCGCGAGACCGTCGATCGCCTTGGCGTGGGCGACGTGGTGACGTTCGAGGGGTTCGTCACGGAGGAAGGGAAGCGCGACCTGATGTGGCAGGCGTGGGCAACGGTGCAGCCGTCCCCCAAGGAAGGGTGGGGGATCACCAACGTGGAGGCCGCCGCCTGCGGCACGCCCACCGTCGCCAGCGACTCCCCCGGCCTGCGCGAGTCCGTGATCCACGACCGCACCGGCCTGCTCTACCCCCACGGCGACGTCGCGAAGCTCGCCGACGCGCTGGAGCGCCTCGCCGCCGACCGCGCGGAGGTGGAGCGGCTGGGTGCGGGCGCGCTGGACTTCGCGCAGGGCTTTACCTGGGAGCGTGCGGCGGACCTGACGGAGGCGCACCTGGAGGAAGTGGCGTCGGCTGCGGCTCGGTAGGGTGCGACCAGGAGGGCAGGGCTGTTGAAACCGCTGCAACAACCACACGAAGTCCGCC
>DASWMA010000739.1:0-2900 GCA_036399995.1 Longimicrobium sp.
GTACGTCAGCGCGCCCCCGTTGCCGGCGAGCGCCGGGGCATCGGGATGCTCCGCGGCGCGCGCCTCGAACAGGCGGTGCGCCGCGCCCCGGGCGGCGGGGAGGGGGACGCCGCGCGTCCACGGGCCCAGCACCAGGGCGCGCTCCTCCGCGTCCGTCGCGTCGAGCTGCGACACGCGGCGGCGGGGGTCGTGGACGCCCTGCTCCAGCAGGCGCAGGAAGTGGCCGGCGATGCGCTCGGCGGCGGGGCGGTCCAGCAGGCCGGCGGGCCACTCCAGCTGCACCCACAGCTCGTCGGCGCCCTGGACGATGGCCGCGGCCAGGTCGAAGCGGGCGGGGTGGAAGTCGACCGCTTCCCAGCGGCCCACGGCGTCGCCCAGCCGCAGCGCCGCGGTGCCCTCGCCCTGGAAGTCGGCCATCCCCTGGTAGGTGATCATGGCCTGGAACACCGGATTGCGCTCCGGGTCGGCCGACAGCTTGAGCTCTTCCACCACGCGCTCGAAGGGGAGCGCCTGGTGCTCGAAGGCGTCGAGGAGGGTGCCGCGCTCGCGGCGCACCAGCGCACGGAACTCGGGGTCGCCGTCCAGCTCGGTGCGCAGCGCCAGCGTGTTGGCCACGAACCCCACCACCCCGTCCAGCTCGCGCCGCTCGCGCCCGGCGGCGGCGGTGCCCAGCACCACGTCGCCGTGACCCGCGTGGCGGGCCAGCGCCAGCCGGAACGCGGCGAGAATCACCGCGAACGGCGTCGCGTCTTCGGCGGCGGCCACGGCGCGCACCCGCTCGGCCAGCGCGGGGGGCACGCGGCGCTCCAGCGACTCGCCGCGGCCGCCGGCCGCCGCGCCCGGGCGATACTCGGGAAGCTCCAGCACCGGCGGCGCGCCCTCCAGCACGCGGCGCCAGAAGGCCAGGTGGCGATCGAGCGTGGCGCCGTCGAGGTGCTCGCGCTGCCACGCGGCGAAGTCGGCGTACTGCAGCTGCGGCGGCTCCAGCGGGGCGGGGCGGCCGTGCACGAAGGCGTCGTACAGCCGCTCCATCTCGCGGGTGATCACCCCCAGGCTCCACGCGTCGCCCACGGCGTGGTGGAGCGTGAGCAGGAGGAGGTGCTCGTCGGCCGCCAGCCGCACCAGCCGCGCGCGGAAGGGGGGGGCGCGCTCCAGGTCGAACCCCGCGTGCGCGTCGAGATTGGCCATCCGCCGCGCCGCGGCCTCGCGCTCGTCGCCCGGCAGCTCCGACAGGTCGTCGAGCGGAAGGGCGATGGGGGTGAAGGGGTGGATCACCTGCACCGGCACCCCGTCGCGCTCGGCGAAGGTGGTGCGCAGCGACTCGTGCCGCTCGCGCAGCGCGTTCAGCGTGCGCTCCAGCGCGTGGGCGTCGAGCGGGCCGTGCAGCCGGATGGGCGCGGGAAGGTTGTACGCCCCGGTGCCGGGGCGCAGGCGCTCCAGGAACCACAGCCGCTGCTGCGGGAACGAGAGGGGGAAGGGCTCGCCGGTGCGCGCGCGCGGCCCCAGCGCCCGCGCCTTGCGCGCCTGCGCTTCCTTGAGCCGCAGCTCGAGCAGCCTGCGCTGCTCGGGCGGCAGCCCGGCGAGCCTCGTCATCACGTCCGACATGGAGTCCCGATCTTGAACGGTAGTGCGTGGGATCTGGTGCCCAGTGCCAAGTGCCCGGTGCCCAGTGAGCCGAGTCCTTCGTCCTTGGTCCTGAGTCCTGGGTACTGCTTCCAGAGTGCTGAAACGGCTGCGCCGACCCGGCGGATGTCACCCTGAGTCTCCCCAGGAAGCAGCGACCTCGGGTCGTTGAAGCCTCGCGCGGTTTGCGAGGCTTTTCGTCGTTGTTGCTGCGGCTTCAGCCGCCGGTGCGATCCCGGGCGCTCACGACCGGGCACTGGGCACCGGGCACCGGGTACCGGGCACCGGCACCGGTGCGATCCCGGGCGCTCACGACTGGGCACCGGGCACCGGGCACTGGGCACCGCCGCCATCCAGCATCGCCCACGCTTCGTCCTCCGACACGCCGAGGCCGGCGAGGAGGGCGGCGAGCGATCGGCTGCGGAGGTGGTCGATGCGGGCGGCCAGGTCGGCCAGCCGCGGAAAGTCGAACACCTCGCGCAGCGACAGCGCCACGCCCAGGCGCGCGTGCACCTCGGCCACCAGCCGCATGGCCGGCAGCGAGTGCCCGCCCAGCGCGAAGAACGAGTCGCCGGCGCGCACGCGCGGCACCTCCAGCAGCTCGCGCCACACCTCGGCCAGCGCCGTCTCGGTGGGCGTCCACGGGCGCGCGTGCTCGGCGCCGGGGCTCACCGGCGCGGGAAGCGCGCGGCGGTTCACCTTGCCGCTGGTGGTGAGCGGGAACGCGTCCAGCACCACGTACGCGCCGGGAACCATGTAGTCCGGCAGCCGCTCGCGCAGGTGCGAACGCAGCTCCAGCGCGCCGGGCGCCGCGCCGCCGGGCGAGGGGACCACGTAGGCCACCAGCCGCCGGTCGCCGCCGTCGCCGCGCACCACCGCCACCGCCTCGGCCACGCCGGGGTGGGCCAGCAGCGCGCTCTCCACCTCGCCCGGCTCGATGCGGAAGCCGCGCAGCTTCACCTGCTGGTCCAGGCGGCCCAGGTACTCCAGCACACCGTCCTTGCCCCAACGGGCGCCGTCGCCGGTGCGGTACATCCGCGCGCCGGGATCCACCGAGAACGGGTCGGGAAGGAAGCGGGCGGCGGTGAGCGCCGGGCGCCCGACGTAGCCGCGCGCCACGCCCTCGCCCGCCAGGTACAGCTCGCCGGGGAGCCCCGGCGGCACGGGCTGCAGCCAGGGGTCCAGCACGTACGCACGCGCCCCCGCCACCGGCCGCCCGATCGGCGGGGGCGGGTCGCCGCGCCGCGCCTGGGCCCAGGTGGCGTAGACGGTGGTCT
>DASWMA010000740.1:0-21348 GCA_036399995.1 Longimicrobium sp.
TCTCACATGACAACCCACAGCACGGATCAAAACGGTCATAACCGTCCAGATCGCCGCTTCATCAAGGCTGAGAAGTGGCAAGAGATTCCCGTGAATGTGCTCCGGGAATGGGCCATCGGCTACCTCTCGTACTGGTATACAGAACGAGGTGTCGCCGCGATGGTCGGAGTGTCGCAATCCACGGTGAACGACTTCATCGGTGGGCGAACGACACCGGAGCGCCGCACGATCCAGGCGTTCGGTGAGCTGTACCTGAAGATGAATCCCCAAGGGTATTGGGAGAAGGTAACTGTGCCGGAGAGGATCGTACTGCCACCGCTCACGTCGACGCTTCCGGACGGCGAGAAAGCCGCCCTCGAATACATCGAGGCGGTAATCCGCGCCGCCGAAGCGTCGGGTACGCTTCCGCAATCGCCAGAGTCGCTGCGTGAATGGCTGCGCTTCCTGGTGGAAGCCGAGTACGACGTGGAAAAGCAGTTCGCCGAGCACAAGCGCAAGCGTCGCCGCAAGGGAAGCGCCGACGGGCCTCCAGAGCGTACGCGGAAGAAACGGCCTGACAACGAGTCGGGCTGAGAACGCAGACCCGCCGGTGCGATCGCGTACCGGCGGGTCTTTCGTTTCCGGGGATCATCCGGGCGCCGCCCCTTGCTGTGTCTCCCCGGCCAGACCAGCTTTCGACGCGCACACGAATCGCACCTTCATCCGCCACGCGACCGATGCTCGACGATCTCAAGAAGATGTTCTCGCAGGCGTGGGAGTCGTTCACCACCGAGGTGGGGAAGCGCGACCCCGAGGACCACATCGCCGGGCTGCTGGGCGCCATGCGCCGCGAGATGGTGGAGGTGCGCGCCCAGGTCCCCCTGCTGGAGCAGAACTACAAGGCCGCGGTGCTCGACCTCGAGCGCGAGCGCAAGCGCCTGGAAGACACCGAGCGCCGCGGCGCCATGGCCCAGCGCATCAACGACGCCGAGACGGTGAAGGTGGCCGAGGAGTTCGCGGAAAAGCACCGGCGCCGCGTGGCCGTGCTAGAGGAGAAGGTGCGCGCGGCGAAGGCCGAGTGGGAGCTGCGCCAACAGGAAAGCCAGGAGATGATGGTAAAGTACAAGGAGGCCGAGACGAACCGCTTCGCGCTCTTGGGCGAGCTGCGGCGGCAGGGGGCCCGCGCGCGCATCGACTCCGTCGGCGGCGGGCCGCTGGGCGACGACTTCGACCGCTTCGCGCAGAAGATCGACGACGACGCGGCGTACGACGACGCGCTGCGCGACCTGGAGGGCGGCGACATCCCCCGCCCCTCCCCCGCCAGCGACGTGGACGCGCGGCTCGAAGAGCTCAAGCGGCGGATGGGGATGTAACCGCCAGGCTCCGTCGGTCCCCGAACGTCATGCAATCGACAGACGAAACGAAGGCCCCGCCACGCGGCGGGGCCTTCGTTTCATCTGCCCGTCGAGCTCAGAACGGCCCGCGCCGCCCGCGGCCCTGGTCGCGGCCGCGGAAGTCTTCGGGGCGGTAGACGGGGTCGTCGCCGATGCCGTGGCCCCAGCCGCGGGCGTTCACGTCGTTGGGGTCGCCGCCGCTCAGCTGGTTCCCCTGATTGCCCTGGTACCAGCCGCCGCGGTCGGTCTGCTCGGTGTCGAAGCCGCCGCGCATCACCCGGAAGGGCGTGCGGTTCTGCCGGTCGCCGAAGGGGTCGCCCGCGTCGGTGTGCATCCGGTGGTGCCCGCCGTGCACGTCGTGGTCGTAGCCGCCGCGCGCGCCGTAGTCGCGCCCGTAGCCGCCGCGGCCCGCCATCCCCCCGCCGTAGTCCCGCCCGTAGTCGCCGCGGCCCGTCATCCCGCCGCGCGGGCCCAGGTCCTGGTCGTAGCGGTTGCCGCCGGCGGCGCGCCAGTCCCACTGCACGTCGTGGGCGCCGCGGTTGCGCGCGGTGCTCCAGGCGCCGTCCAGGCCGCGGTAGGCGAAGCTCCCCGGCCCGTATTCGCGGTTCTGGCCGCCCTGGTTCCCCCACCCGCCGCCGTGCATGTCGCGGTCGTAGCCGCCCTGCATCCCGCGGCCGGCCGAGAAGCGCATCCCGCGGTCGTACCCGCCGTGCCCGCCACCCGCGAAGCGGTTCCACGCGCCGCGCATCCGGTCGCCCAGCGAGCGCCCGCCGTGGTAGTCGCGGTTGTAGTCGTTGCGGTCGAAGAGTCCCATCCGATCCTCCTTCGTTCGGGTCGCCAGGGCCCGCGCGGGGCGGGCCTCCATCCACGCACCAGAGAGGGGACGGGGCGGCAATCTCCGTTCCACGCCGACACTTGGGCGCGGCCGCGGCACCTTGTCGCCCGCCCCCCACCCCGCTACGTTGCGCCCCTTTCCCGCACCCCCGACCCCAGCGCGCCACCCGGCGCTTTCCCGACCATGGCGGACGATCCGGTTTTCCAGACGCTGCGCGGCCTTCCGGTGATGGCGTCGCTCGAAGACGACGAGGTGGGCGCCCTTGCCGCGCTGGCCGAGCGCAGGACGTATCCGCGCGGCAGCTACGCCTTCCGCGAAAGCCAGCCGCGGCGCGCCTTCGGCACGCTGGTGCGCGGCCGCATCGACATCATCAAGGGGTTCCAGGGGCTGCCGCAGGTGCTGCACGTGCTGGCGCCGGGCGAGAGCTACGCCGAGGGGAGCCTGCTCGACGAGTATCCCCACTCCACCAGCGGCGTCGCGCGCGAAGACAGCGAGGTGGTGGAGATCCCCCGCGAGCGGCTGCTGGAGCTGGCCGAATCCGACGCGCGGCTGTTCGGGAAGCTGGCGATGGCCGCGGCGCACATCATCAGCTCGCGGCTGCGCTACGCCAACGCGCGGCTCTCCAACCGCGGCCTGGGCTACCTGTCGGGCGAGCTGCGCACCGAGCACGACCTGCTGGGCGAGCGCTCGCTGAGCGTGGACCTGTACTATGGCGTGCAGACGCTGCGGGCGATCGAGAACTTCCCCATCACGGGGATCCCCATCAGCCAGTACCCGCACCTGGTGAACGCGCTGGCGGCGGTGAAGGAGGGCGCGGCGCTGGCCAACCACGAGCTGGGGCTGCTCCCCGAAGACGTGACCGACGCGATCGTGCGCGCCTGCCGAGAGATCCGCGAGGGGAAGCTGCACGAGCACTTCGTGGTGGACGTGATCCAGGGCGGCGCGGGGACCTCCACCAACATGAACGCCAACGAGGTGATCGCGAACCGCGCGCTGGAGCTGATGGGGTACATGAAGGGCGACTACCGCCACGTGCACCCCAACGACCACGTCAACCTCTCGCAGAGCACCAACGACGTCTACCCCACGGCCATGAAGATCGCCGGCAACTGGGCGATCGAAGACCTGGTGGCGGCGCTGCGCGAGCTGGTGGAGGCGTTCCGGCAGAAGGGCGCCGAGTTCGGCGACGTGCTGAAGATGGGGCGCACGCAGCTGCAGGACGCGGTGCCGATGACGCTGGGGCAGGAGTTCAACGCCTTCGCGGTCACCATCGGCGAAGACATCGACCGGCTGCGCGAGGCGGCGGCGCTGATCCGTGAGACCAACATGGGCGCCACGGCGATCGGCACGGGGATCAACACCGACCCGCGCTACGCCGCGCTGGTGTGCCGGAAGCTGTGCGAGGTGACGGGGCTGGAGCTGTCCACCGCGCCCGACCTGATCGAGGCCACCAGCGACACCGGCGCCTTCGTGCAGCTTTCCGGGATCCTGAAGCGCGTGGCGGTGAAGCTCAGCAAGATCTGCAACGACCTGCGCCTCCTCTCGTCGGGGCCGCGCACGGGGCTGAACGAGATCAACCTGCCGCCGATGCAGCCGGGGTCGAGCATCATGCCGGGGAAGGTGAACCCCGTGATCCCCGAGGTGGTGAACATGGTCTGCTTCCAGGTGGTGGGGAACGACCTGACCATCACCATGGCGGCCGAGGCCGGGCAGCTGCAGCTGAACGTGTTCGAGCCGGTGATCGGCTTCAACCTGTTCCAGAGCATGGACATGCTGGCCCGCGGCGCCGTCGTCCTCCGCGAGCGGTGCGTGGTCGGCATCACCGCCAACCGCGACCGGCTGCGCGAGATGGTGTACCACTCGATCGGCCTGGTGACGGCGCTGGTGCCGTACATCGGCTATGAGAAGAGCGCCGAGCTGGCCAAGGAGGCGCTGGCCAGCGGCCGCGGCGTGTACGAGCTGGTGCGCGAGAAGGGATGGCTGACCGAGGAGCGGCTGGCCGAGATCCTGTTGCCCGAGGCGATGACGCGCCCGCGCGCGATGCCCGAGGCGGTGGAGCACTGAGCCGGCGCGTTCGCGAGATCGGGACGGCGCGGATCTTCCGGCGTACCGCGGAACCCGGAGGCGCCGGTCCGCGTACTGGAGCGCGACTCCGGAAAGCACGGCAGCACCCGTCCGCACCGGCTGAGAGCCGAGGCGGCACAACCCCTTTCATGGAAATGCAGATGAATCGATCCCGGTTGCCGGTCCTGGCCGCGACGGTGGCGGTCGCCGCGGGGTGCGCGCAAGCAGCGGTGCGCGCCGGCAGCGGCGCCGAGCCGGCCGCGCCCGTCCAGCCCGCCGCAGCCACGCCCGCGGCGAACGAGAACCCGTTCTTCACGGTCAGCACCCTTCCGTACCAGGCGCCGCCCTTCGACCGCATCCGCAACGAGCACTACCAGCCCGCGCTGGAAGAGGGGATGCGGCAGCAGCTGGCCGAGGTGGAGACGATCGCCAACCAGACGGCGCCGGCCACCTTCCAGAACACCATCGAGGCGATGGAGCGGAGCGGGCAGCTGCTCACGCGCGTGCAGGCCGCCTTCAGCGCGGTGACCGGCGCCAACACCGACACCACGCTGCAGCGCGTGCAGCGTGAAACCGCGCCGAAGCTGGCCTCGCACCGCGACGCCATCTTCCTGAACGACCGGCTGTACCAGCGCGTCCGCTCGCTCTTCGAGCGCCGCGCGTCGCTGGGGCTCACGCCCGAGCAGACCGAGCTGGTGGAGCGCTTCCACCGCAACTTCGTGCGCGCCGGCGCCCAGCTCTCCGAGGCCGACAAGACGCGGCTGCGGGCGATGAACCAGGAGGAGAGCCGGCTGACCACCGAGTTCAACAGCCGCCTGCTGGCCGCCACCCGCGCCGGCGCCGTGGTGGTGACCGACCGCGCCGAGCTGGCGGGGCTCTCCGACGCACAGATCGCGGCGGCCGCCGAGGCGGCGAAGCAGCGGGGGATGGAGGGGCGCTGGGTGCTGACGCTGCAGAACACCACGCAGCAGCCGCTGCTGAGCTCGCTGCAGAACCGCGCCCTCCGGCAGCGGCTGTTCGAGGCCAGCGTCCGGCGCGCCGAGCGCGGCGGCGACACCGACACCCGCGAGCTGATCCGGCGCCTGGCCGAGCTGCGCTCCGAACGGGCGAAGCTGCTGGGCTTCCCCAGCTACGCGGCGTTCTCGCTCGACAACCAGACCGCCAAGACGCCCGAGAACGCGACCCGCCTGCTCACCCAGCTGGCGCAGCCGGCCACCGCCCGCGCGCGCGCCGAGGCGGCGCGGCTGCAGCAGGAGATCGACCGGCAGGGCGGCGGCTTCAAGCTGGCCCCGTGGGACTGGGAGTACTACGCCGAGCAGGTGCGCAAGGCCGAGTACGACCTCGACGAGGCCCAGGTGCGGCCGTACTTCGAACTGAACCGCGTGCTGAACGACGGCATCTTCTTCGCCGCCAACAAGCTGTACGGGCTCACCTTCCGGAAGCGCACCGACATCCCCGTCTACCACCCCGACGTGCAGGTGTTCGAGGTGTTCGAGGAGAACGGGACCCCGCTGGCGCTGATGTACTTCGACTTCTTCAAGCGCGACAACAAGCGCGGCGGCGCCTGGATGAGCAACTTCGTGGGGCAGTCGGGGCTGATGGGCACCAAGCCGGTGGTCTACAACGTGTCCAACTTCGCGCCCCCGGCGCCGGGGCAGCCGGCGCTGCTCAGTTTCGACGAGGTGAGCACGGCGTTCCACGAGTTCGGGCACGCGCTGCACGGGATGTTCAGCAACGTGCGGTACCCCACCCTGTCGGGCACCAGCGTGCCGCGCGACTTCGTGGAGTTCCCGTCGCAGTTCAACGAGCACTGGATGCTGGAGCCCACGGTGTTCGCCAACTTCGCCCGGCACCACCAGACCGGCGCGCCCATGCCGCAGGCGCTGGTCGACCGGATCAAGCGGGCGGGCACCTTCAACCAGGGCTTCGGCACCAGCGAGCTGGCGCAGGCCGCGCTGCTCGACATGGCGTGGCACAGTCTGCCGGCCGGCACCCCGCAGCAGGACGTGGAGGCGTTCGAGACGCAGACGCTGCAGCGGTTGGGCGTGGCCATGCCCGAGATCCCGCCGCGCTACCGCACGCCCTACTTCGCGCACATCTGGGGCGGCGGCTATGCGGCCGGCTACTACTCGTACCTGTGGAGCGAGGTGCTGGACGAGGACACGTACGCGTGGTTCGTGGAGAACGGCGGGATGACGCGCGCGAACGGCCAGCGCTTCCGCGAGATGGTGCTGTCGCGCGGGGGCACGCAGGAGGCGGGCGCACTCTTCCGCGCCTTCCGCGGGCGCGAGCCGCAGGTGCGGCCGCTGCTGGAGGCGCGCGGCCTGGCCGGCACGCCGCCGTCGCACTGAGCGCACCCGCGGTGGTAGATTGACGGGAGCCCACGGCCAGCGCGGCCGTGGGCTCCCGTCGTTCGTTCGCCACGAGAAGACGGAACAGGAGGGGCTCACGCAGAGCAGCAGAGAAACAGAGGAGAGGCGCAGTTCTCTGCTCCTCTGCTCCTCTGCTGCTCTGCGTGAGATCGCCGTTTGCATTTCGTCCGTGAGATGATGGAGCCCATCGTCCGCTTCGATTCGCTCGACCCGCAGCGGGGCCCGCGTTCCTTCCGGTTCGCGGGGCTCCGCACGGTGCTGCGCGCCGACACGGTCGACGAGGTGATGCCGGTGCTCACGACGGTGGAAGCGGCGGCGGCCGGGGGGCTGCACGCCGCCGGCTTCGTGGCGTACGAGGCTGCGCCGGCGTTCGATCCCGCGCTCGCCGCCCTCCCGCGCGACCCGCGATTGCCGCTGGCCTGGTTCGCGGTGTACGAGCGGCGGACCGACGGCGAGCCGCTGCACGACGCGGAAGCGGGCGGCGCGTACGAGCTGGGCGAGCTGCGGCCGGACGTGGGTGACGCGGACTACGTGGCGCAGGTCGCGCGCATCCGCGAGCTGATCGCGGCGGGCGACACCTACCAGGTCAACCACACCTTCCGCCTGCGCGGGCCGTTCCGCGGCTCGGCGGCGGCGCTCTACCACCGGCTCTGTTTGGCCCAGCGATCCGCCTATTGTGCATACCTGGAGCTGGGGGAGATGGCGATCGTCTCCGCATCCCCCGAGCTGTTCTTCAACTGGGCAGATCGGGAGATCGAGCTGCGGCCGATGAAGGGGACGCGGCCGCGCGGCCGGACGCCCGACGAAGACCAGGATCTCGCCGCGGAGCTCGCCGCCTCGCCCAAGGACCGCGCCGAGAACCTGATGATCGTGGACCTGCTGCGGAACGACGCGGGGCGCATCGCCCAGACGGGCAGCGTGCGCGTGGAACGGATGTTCGAGGTGGAGCGCTACCCCACCGTGCACCAGATGACGTCCACCATCCGAGCGCGGACGCGTCCGGACGCGGGGCTGTCGGACGTCTTCCGCGCGCTCTTCCCCTGCGGCTCCATCACCGGCGCGCCCAAGGTGCGGACGTCGCAGATCATCGCGGAGCTGGAAGGCAGCCCGCGCGGCGTGTACACCGGCGCGCTCGGCTTCGTATCCCCCGGTGAGGCCGTGTTCAGCGTGGCCATCCGCACGCTGGTGATCAACCGCGCGCGCGGCCAGGCCGAGCTGGGCGTGGGGAGCGGGATCACCTGGGATTCGGACGCGGAGGCCGAGCGGCGCGAGTGCCTGTCCAAGGCCGCGTTCGTGCACCGCGAGCCCGATCCGCCGCTGATCGAGACCTTTGGATGGGAGCCGGCGGCCGGCTTCGTCCGCCTGGACTGGCACCTCGCCCGGCTCGCCGCCTCCGCCGCGCACTTCGGGTACGCGCTGGACGTCGAGGCCCTTGAGGAGAGGCTGGATGCGTTCGCCGCGTCGCTGGCGGCCGAGCCGCGGACCATCCGGCTGACGCTGCATCCGACCGGACGCGTCGATCTGTCCGAAGAGCCGATGCGGTGCTGGGCGGAGCCGGTGCGCCTGGCCGTCGCCCACCGCCGGCTTCCGGCCGACCACCCGCTCTGGCGGCACAAGACCTCGCGCCGCGACATCTACCTCGACCACGAGCCGGTCGCCGCCGGGGCTGACGACGTGCTGCTGGTGAACGAGCGCGGCGAACTGGCCGAGACGCGCATCGCCAACCTGGTGCTGGAGATCGATGGCGAGCTGTGGACGCCGCACGAGGATGCCGGCCTCCTCCCCGGCGTGCTCCGCGCCGAGCTGATCGCATCGGGCACCATCCGCGAGCGCGCCCTCACCGTGGCCGACCTGGAGCGCGCGACGGCGGTGTGGGTGATCAACTCGCTGCGGAGGTGGGGACGTGCCGTGATCTGCGCCCCATCCACCGCGGAACCCGTGTTGGCGGGTGGAGAGGATCTCCGGCCCGGTTCGTGACGGCCTCTGGCCCGCGCAGGCGCGGATGGACAACTTGGAGGCGAGGGCGCTTCCGGCCGCCGCACAGGTTACGAGCAGAATCCCGATCCATCACACCGATGTCCCTGCGACTTCGACCTCTCGCACCGTTCCGCCCCGCGCTCCGCGCCGTGCTCGCACTGGCCCTGGCGGCCATCTCCGCCGGCGCCTGCTCGCCGGGGTACGTGCTGCGCGGCGCGTGGGAAGAGGGGAAGATCCTGGCGCGCCGCCGCCCGATCGTGGAGGTGATCGCCGACCGCCGCACCACGCCCGAGACGCGGCGCAAGCTGGAGCTGGTGCTCACCGCGCGCGGCTTCGCGCGCGACTCGCTGGGGCTGCGCACCGGCGACAGCTACACGCTGTATTCCGAGAAGAAGTCCGACACGCTCGCCACCGTCCTTTCCGCGGCGTACAAGGACCGCTTCCGCGCGCGGACGTGGTGGTTCCCCATCGTCGGCAGCGTGCCGTACAAGGGGTTCTTCGAGGAGGAAGACGCGCGGCGCGAGGCGGCGAAGCTCGAGGCGGAGGGGTTCGACACCTACATGCGGCCCACCTCGGCGTTCAGCACGCTGGGGTGGTTCAACGACCCCGTGCTCAGCACGCTGCTGCGCTACGACGACGTGAGCCTGGCCAACACGGTGATCCACGAGCTCTTCCACAACACCTTCTTCGCGCCGGGGAAGGTGGCGTTCAACGAGAGCCTGGCCAACTTCGTGGGCGCGCGCGGGGCGATCGACCTGTTCTGCCGCCGCGACGGGCCCGACGCGCCCACCTGCCGCCGCGCCCGCGACGACTGGGACGACGACCTGGTGTTCGGCTTCTTCATGAGCGAGCTGGTGCACGACCTGGAATCGCTCTACGCCCGCACCGACCTGACCCGCGAGCAGAAGCTGGCGCTGCGCGACGACGTGTTCGCCCGCGCGCAGCGGCGCTTCGCCGGCGAGGTGCGGCCGCGGCTGAAGGTGAACACCTTCGCCAGCTTCACCCGCGAGCCGCTGAACAACGCCACGCTGATCTCGCGCCGCCTGTACTACGACCGGCTGGACCTGTTCGAGCGCGTGTACGAGAGCCGCGGCGGCGACCTGCCGCGCACCATCGCCCACATCATCGCCGCCGCGCGGGCCAACCGCGGCGACCCCTACGCGGGGGTGGAGAGCCTGCTGCGGTAGGGAAACAGAATGCTCACGCCCCAAAGAAAAGCAGCCCCGGGCGCGATGCCCGGGGCTGCGTCTCGATTGCGCCTGCGTGCCGCGTCAGGCCGTGCAGTAGTACAGCCGCGCAGGAAGGATGTTGAGCGGCTCGAACGCCTCGCGGATCTCGCGGAACTCGGCTTTCAGGAAGCGGAGCACGTCGCGCGAGAACTGGTACACCAGGAAGCGGCCGTCGGGGCTCAGCGACATGCGCGTGGCGCGCACGATGTCGGCGCCCACCCCTTCGGGCATGGTGCTGAAGGGGATCCCGCTGATCACGTAGTCGGCCTTGTTCAGCCCCAGCTCGGCCAGCACGCGCCCCACGTCGGCGGCCGAGCCGTGCACCACCGTGAGCCGGCGGTCGGGGATGGAGGCCCGCAGGAACTCCACGAAGTCGTCGTTGGTCTCGAACACCACCATGTGGCCGTCGCTGCGCAGGCGCTTGAGCACCTCGGCGGTGATGTTGCCCACCCCGGGGCCGTACTCCACCACCACCCGGGCACGGCGCCAGTCGATCTGGCGCATCAGGTCGCTCACCAGGAACCGCGAGCTGGGGATGATGGACCCCAGCATGCGCGGGTGCTTGAAGAAGTTCCGCGCAAAGAGGAGCACCTGTCTGCGCCGCGACGCCATCGTTTTCGCCATTCCGACTCTCCGGGATCGTTCACCTGAATGTGGGGCGCCGGCGGGCGCCGGCCGGTGCACGCCCGCGCCGAAAGCGCAGGATGCGGGCCGCCATGTTCGCACGCTGGACGGCGCAACGCAAGAATCCGCCCCTCCCGCGCCGACCCGGCCACCCATGGGGATCCATCGGTTCCCATGAAGCGGAGAACCCTCCCCCGCCCCGGGTGGGCGGAAGAGGGCTCGCGGTGCCGGATGCCGGGCGCTCGGTCAGACGCGCTGCTTGGTCCACAGCATGATGGCGCCGCAGTTGGTGCCCATCGGCCCGTCGCGCACGAACTGGATGGGGATGCTGGCGCCGCTGTACACCTCGATCCCCTCCAGGTCGTCGGGGCGCACCAGGTCGTCCACCGAGAAGGTGTTGCCGTACATGCTGGCCTGCATCCCGTCGATGAACACCAGCGGCTCGCACCCGCCGCGTGCCCGCAGCGCCACGCCGCCGCGCCGCGTGGGGCGCATGGTGATCCCGGCCACGCGCCGCAGCACGTCGGAGGTGCGCACCGAGCGCAGCGTGGCGATCTGCTCGCGGGTCATGAAGCGCCCCTGCCGGCGCGCGGCCACCCGTTCGTAGAACGCCACGATCAGCGGCGAGGTCAGCCGCTGCGAGGCGCTCACCCGCACGGGGTCGAGCACCACGGCGTCGGTGGCCATGTGGAAGAGGACGTCGAGCGAGTCGAGGCTGGCGACCACCACCCGCTCGGAGAGCACCCGGGTGTAACCCACGCGCTCGGCCGACAGGCGGTAGGTTCCCGCGCCGGGAACGTCCAGGTCGAACACGCCGGCGCTGTCGGTCTGCGCGCGGGCGCGCACCAGGTCGCCGTCGCGGAGCTCCACGGTCACGCGGGCGATGGGTGCGTCGCTGCCGCGCTCGAGCACGCGGCCGTGCACGGTTTGCGCGCCGGCGGGCGCTGCGGCGCAAAGGACGAGGGCGGCGATGGCGAACTGCGGGCGCATGGCGTGCCTCCCGCGGGGAGGTTGGAAGGGGGTCCGGCGGGGTGGAGGCCGGACGGAAGGAGCGGCGGCCACGGGGGCCGCTACGGTGTAACGAACCGGCGGACGATTTTCTTGCATGGAGCGCGCCGGGCTTGCGGCACGCCTGAATCCATGCACACGATGCGGCGTTCGCGCAAGGTGCCCGTGCGCCGCACACCCGCGGCGGGCCGGGGTACGCCAGATTACAGGCGGAGCGTCCGGCGTCTGCGGCGCTCCGTGTCGACGTCCTGTTCCGTGCTGCATGATCCAGAGCGAAACCCGCACCGGCTCCCCCGCCCGCGAGCCGCGCCTCGCCGCGCTGCGGCGCAACCTGAGCACGCTTCCCAACCAGCTCACCGCCGCCCGCCTGGCGCTGGTGCCGCTGCTGTGGGTGCTGGCGGTGTTCAACCGCCCCGTGTGGCTGGGCGTGGGGGTGGCGATCGCGGGGGCCACCGACGTGCTGGACGGCTGGCTCTCGCGCCGTTGGCAGCAGACCAGCGAGTTCGGCAGCCGGATGGATTCGGTGGCCGACCACCTGCTGGCCATCTCGGTCACGCTGTGGCTGGTGCTGCTGCGCCCCTTCTTCTTCCGCGAGCAGAAGTGGGCGCTGATCGCGTGGGCGGCGTTCGCGCTGCTGGTGCTGCTGGTGAGCTGGGTGCGCTTCCGCCGCTTCGTGGACCTGCACCTGTACAGCTCGAAGGCCGCGGTCTTCCTTTCCTTCTGCTTCGGGATCCCGCTGCTGATCGTGGGCCAGTACAGCCGCGTGCAGTTCTGGATCACCATCGGGATGTGCACCCTGGCCGCGGCGGAGTCGCTGGCGGTGCTGCTCACCCGCGACCGGGTGGACGAGCACCTGGGGTCGATCGTGTTCCGGCGGAAGAAGCGGGATTGATCATTACCAGGTGCCCAGTGCCCAGTGCCCAGTGCCCAGTGCCCAGTGCCCAGTGCCCAGTGCCCAGTGCCCAGGAACGGCCTGGGAAACCGGGCGGATTCGGGCGTGCAGTCCGCGAAGGCGGACTTCCCGGTTTTCCAGCCGCCGGTTTCAACCGGCGGATGATCCCGGCGGATCGGATGATGCCCGCGGATCGGGGGGGTTGGGTGATGCCGGCGGGTCGGGGGATGTCGGCGGATGATTCCGGCAGTGCCCTGGCCCTCGCCTGTGGCCGGCGATGGTGGCATCTTTAAGCCGCGGGGCGGACCCCGGGGGGCGCGGCAGGGTATCCTTCGCGCGCCGGCCGGCTTCCGTCGCCCGTCCATACCCTCTGAATCCGATCCACTGGAGCCCGCAATGTTCGCCATGCCCACTGCCCGCGCGCTGCTGAGCGGCGCCGCCGTCGCGGCCCTGGCCCTCTCGGCCGCGTGCAGCAACAGCGAGGCGTCGCGGCCGCAGGGCGCCGCCGCCGCGAACCCGCCCGCCGCCACGCCGGCGGCGGCCCCGAAGGCCGCGGCCACGCAGATCGCCGCCGCCGACCTGCCGGTGGCGGTGGTGTACAAGAGCCCCACCTGCGGCTGCTGCAACAACTGGGTCACGCACATGCGCGACAGCGGGTTCCGCGTGGAGGCGCACGACACTTCCAACGTCGATCCGATCAAGAACGAGGGCCACGTGCCGCAGAACGGCCGCTCGTGCCACACCGCGCGCATCGGCAAGTACGTGATCGAGGGCCACGTGCCCGCCGACCTGGTCAAGCGGCTGCTGGCCGAGAACCCCGCCGACGTCGCCGGGCTGACGGTGCCGGGGATGGTGACGGGGTCGCCCGGGATGGAGGGGCCCAACCCGCAGCACTACGACATCATCGCCTTCACGCGCGATGGCCAGACGCGGGTGTACGCCAGCCGCTGAGCCGGCCGCCACACCCAGGCACCCCCCGCGCGGGCCGGACGCTGATCCGGCCCGCGCGTTCGTTATTTGGCCCCAAGCGGTTGCATCGCGGGGCGGGCTTGGCTATCACTTCTGCAGGGACGTGATCCACACCCATGGGAGGTCGCAGTGAGCGAGGGAGAGCCGCCCTTCAGGCTGATGTATTTCCGCGCCGAGTGGTGCGGCGTGTGCCACGAGAAGAGCCCCGTGGTGGAGGAGATCGCGCGCTCCGCCGGGCTGCCGCTGGAAGTGGTGGACTGGGAGAGCGAGGAGGGGCAGACGCGGGCGCTGGGGCTGCGCATCCAGACCGTGCCCACCCTGGCGCTGGTGGACGGCGAGCGCGCGCGCTTCCGGCTGGTGGGCGCGATGATCACCCCCGAGACGGTCACGCACCTGATCGGGATGTACCGCCCTTCGCGGGCGGCGAACGCGGAGGGTGCCGATGTTTCCTGACGCGCTGCGGAAGAAGCTGAACGACGCGCGCGAAGAGGCGCTGCGGGTGGGCGACAGCCCGCTGAAGGCCGACTACCTGGCCGACCGGCTGGCCCCGCTCGCGCGCGAGGTGAACGCCTCCACCGCTTCCGACGAGGCGAAGGCGCGCGTGATCGCCGCGCTGGGCGACGCCGAGCGCGTGCTGCGCCGCGACGACGACGGCCGCGAGGCCGCCCGCCACCTGGCCACCGCCCTCAGCCACACCGAAGGCCGCACCCAGCGGCCGTCTCCCTTCCTGGACGACTGAAACGACAGGTCTCACGCAGAGTCAGCAGAGGACGCAGAGAAAAACTCTCTGCTCCTCTGCTGCTCTGCGTGAGACCCTTCCCCGTCAGTTCCGCGCGGCGCGGATGGCCTGGATCAGGGCGCCGGCGACCCGCGCGGGCGGCAGCGCTCCGCGGAGCGCGCTGGAGTTGACCTGCACGGCGATCGCCACCCGGTCTTCGGGGAAGTACATCATCTCGGTGACGTAGCCGGGGAAGAAGCCGCTGTGGCCCCAGGTGGTGCCCACCGGCAGCGGGCGCACGATCACGCCCAGGCCGTAGGTGGTTCCCTGCGGGCCCAGGGGCGCGGGAACGCCGCGCAGCATCGCGGCGCGGGTGGCCGAGTCGAGCACGGCGCCGGCATAGAGGGCGACGGCCCAGCGCGCCAGGTCGGCCGGGGTGGAGGCCATGCCGCCACCGGTCCATTCGAACTGCGGGTTGATCGCCATCCGCCCGTCGGCCCCCAGCATCGCGTCGGTGCCGCCGAAGGGGTTGTTGGGGCCGGCGTAGCCCTGCGCCACCCCGGGAAGGGCCCGGCGGTCGGTGGGGATCGTGTTGCGCAGCCCCAGCGGTTCCAGGAAGCGCCGCCGCACCTCGTCGTAATACGGCCGGCCGGTGATGCGCTCCATGATCATCCCCAGCACGATGTAGTTGGTGTCGGAATAGTCCCACCCCTGCCCCGCCGCGAAGGGGGCGGGGGTGCCCAGGATGTACGCCACCAGCTCCTCCGGCTTCCAGACGCGGTCGGGCGCCGAGGTGAGGTCGCGGGTGAACTCGTCCTTGAACTCGTAGCGCACCAGGCCGCTGGTGTGGTTCATCAGCTGCCGCACCGTGATGGCCTGGGCGTTGGGGAGCCGGGCGAACCACGCCTCGCCGCCCAGGTAGCGCGAGATCGGGGCGTCGAGCTCCAGGCGGCCCTCGCGCACCAGCTGCAGCGCCAGCGCGGCCGCGTAGGTCTTGCCCACGCTCCCCTGCAGCAGGCGGTGCGCGGGGGTGAGCGGCTCGCGCCGCGTGCTGTCGGCCCACCCCGCCGCCAGCCCGAACGAGGGGCCGTCGACGAACGCGACGCCCACGGAGAGGCCGGGATAGCGGCTGACCCCGTACAGCGAATCGACCACCGGCCGCAGCCGCGCCTCCCAGGTGGACGCCGCCGCGGGCCCGGCCGCGGGCGCCGCCGTCCGCACGCCGCAGGCGGCGACGAAGAGGGGCGCCATGAGCAACGCGGCGAACCGTCTGCCGCGGCCGCGCGGGGAGCGCGGGGCGGACGCGGGGCGAACCGACGACGGGAGCCGCGGCTTGGACGCATCGTCGTCCACGGGGTAGCGCACGGGAACGGTCATCTCAACGGCTCCTAAGAGGTGCGGGCGGAAACGCCACGATGCGTGAGGGATGCGCGCCCGGAGGGCCGGGACGCCGCCGCGCGTGACGGACGTCGACGGATCGCGCCGATGCCTGGCGCGGCGGTGGCCCGGCGCGGTTGGCAACGGCGGTATCGTTGCCTACCGCGCGCGCAGCCCGGCCCGGAGCGCAGCGGAGGGACACGCCCGCACCCGCGTTTGTTCCAGGGTTGGGACGAACCCTCGGCCGCGAGTGACGAACCGGCCCGGCCCCGCAGCAGCGGGACCGGGCCGGGCTTCATTCTACATCCGTCCGCCGCATTCCTACAGGTGGTTGCAGGCCGTCTGGCTCGAGGTCTCGTCGGCGGAGCCGTGCGCGCTGGCGGAGCCGCTCTCCACCGTCACGCTGTAGCCGCCGCCCACCGTGCCGGGAGTGGTGAAGGAGATCCGGCCGTTGGCGTCGGAGCGGTACCACGGGATGCCGCGCGCGGTGAGCAGGTCCTTGGTCTGGGTGTGGACGTGGTGGTAGCCGTTGGTGGCCGACACGCCGAAGGTGACCCAGTCGGGGCTGGTGAGGTCGAGGAAGCGGCTGTTGACGCCGTTGCACGAGCCGTGGTGGTTGCCTTTCAGCACGTTGACGTTCATCCCCGGGCTCACGTCGTAGCCGGCGGCGTCGAAGTAGGCCAGGGCCTCGTGCTCGGCGTCGCCCGAGAACCACATGCTGAACGAGGCGCTGTCGGGGCCCACCAGCTTGACCGGCACCGAGCGGTTGTTGGGGCCGTCGCCGTTGGGGTCGGGCTTCATCACGTGCAGCTTGGCCCCGCCGTCGAGCACGAAGGTGCAGATGGCCGCGCCGGTGCCGCAGGCGTTGTCGGTGTCGCGGTAGTCGAGCACGCTGCGGCCGGCGCGCGCGTTCAGCGAGTCGCGCAGCTCGGCGAAGGTGACGCTGGTGGCCGAGTCCTTGTTCTCGAGGAAGATCGGGATCTGGATGTTGTGCACCGTCTTGAAGAACTCGCGCAGGCCGCCGTGGTGGTCGTAGTGCCCGTGCGACAGGATCATCATGTCGATCTTCCCGTTGGCCAGCCCGAACTCTTCGATCAGGTCGGCCATGCGGCCCAGCCCCTGCCCCGCGTCGATCACCACCTTGCTGGCGCCGTTCTCGATGTAGATGGCGTCGGCCTGGCCGGCGTCGATGATGCGCACCACCAGCCCGCCGCGCTTGCCGTTGTTGCGGGCGCCGGGGGTGCCCTTGTCGCCGCTCCCGTAGCTGGTGGTGGCGGTGTGCCAGTTGGCGCCCTTGGCGTCCACGTTGTCGAGCGAGGGGTCGCTCACGCCGCGGGTGAAGCCGGCGGGCATGGCCGTGCTCCACAACGCGCTGTCGACGCTGGCGCCCAGGTTGTCGCGCAGCGCCACCCAGTCGGAGGTGTTGGCCAGGTTCAGCGTAGTGTAGGCGTGGTCTTCGGTGACGCCGCCGTTGGTGGCGCCGTTGCCGTTGCGGGCCAGCACCACGTAGCCGCCGGCGGGGATGGAGAGGGCGGTGCCGATGGTCTGCGGCGAGTCGTTGTTGGAGGCGAGGACCCAGTTCTGGATGCTGACCGCGGCGGCCCCGCGGTTGTGGATCTCGATCCACTCGCCGTCGGCGTCGGCTACGGCGGAGGGGTCCGCCATCACCTCGTTGATCACGATCTGCCCGGCGTAGGCCGAGGTGGTGAACGAGGGGGCGCCCGGGGTGTGGATCACCGGGGCGGTGGCGAGATCGCTGCAGGCGGAAACGGCAATGGCGGCCAGCAGCGTGGCCGCGTGTTGCAGGCGGAGGCGTAGCATGGGGCTCCCCTGTGTCGGGATGAACGCGACACCGCTCTGCGAAACCGCCGGGACATGTCGCGAGGTGGGTGAGTACCAAGATACACACACATTAGCGGACGAACAACGGAAGTCGTTCACACAGCTGCATTTGGGCCATCGTGTCTTTCTGTCGGAGGGGTGCGGCCGATCGCGCCACCGTGGGGACGGGTGCGCTCGCGGGTGAATACGCTCGCTCGATCGACGGGAACCGCTCATGGTCACACAGAGGCACAGAGACACAGAGAACTGCCGTCTTCTCTGTGCCTCTGTGTGCGCCCTGGCGATCCCGATTCCGGCGATTCAGCCGCCGGCGCGCGCGCGGGCCTTTTCCAGCGCCTCGCGCATGTGCCGCGCGAACACGCGGGTGTTGGGCTCGGACAGGAGGGTGGCGTGGCTTCCGGGAACGGAGTGCACCTCCACGGCGGCGCCCACGTGGCGCGACCAACCCAGGGTGCGGACCTCCGTCTCGCCGAGCGGCGCGAAGAACTCGTGGTGCCAGGGGGTCTGCTCGTCTGCACGGAAGAGGGTGACCGTGCCGGAGAAGCGGCCGGGAAGGTAGCCGGCGTAGCTGCGGTCGCGGTCGCGGATGATCTTGCACTGCGCCGCCAGCGCCGCGGCGTCGAACCCCTCCGGCGCCGCCCCGTGCGCGTGCAGGATCTCCACCGCGCGCCGCAGCTGCGCGTCGAGCTCCAGCCCCTCCAGCTCCGCCGGGTCGATCACCAGCGGCCGCCGCGCCGAGGCCGCGACCTCGGCCGCCAGCGCCGCCACCAGGTCGGCGTCGCCGTTCCAGGGCCATTCCTGCGCGGCCACCGGCGACATGGTGTCGATCAGCCCCACGAACGCCACCTGCTGGCCCTCGGCCTCCAGCTGCACCGCCATCTCGTAGGCCACGAACCCGCCGAACGACCACCCGGCCAGGTAGTACGGCCCCGAGGGCTGCACCGCGCGCACCGCCCGCACGTGCTCCGCGGCGATCCCCGCGATCGGCCGCGCGAGATCGTCGCCCAGGTCGCGCAGGCCGTACACCGGCTGACCGGCGCCCAGGTGGCGCACCAGATTCACGTATCCCATCACCCCGCGGTCGGAGGCGTGGACTACGAAGAGCGGCGGAAGGCCGCCCCCCTTCTGCAGCGGAACCACCGGCGACGGGGGCCCGGCGGGCTCAGCGCGCTGCGCGCGGACGGCCTGTGCCATCGCGCGCACCGTTCCCCCCGCGAACAGGGTGGTGAGCGGCAGGTCGACCTCCATGTCGCGGTTGACCCGGGCGAACAGGCGCAGCGCCAGGAACGAGTTTCCACCCAGCTCGAAGAAGCCCTGCCCCGGCCCGATCCCCTCCACCCCCAGCAGCTCCTCCCAGATGCGGATCAGCTCCACCTCTTCGTAGCTGCGGGGCTCGTCCACCCCGTCGTCACCAACCCCGCAGGCGGGCGCGGGGAGCGCCTTGCGGTCGAGCTTGCCGGTGGGGGTCTGCGGGAGCGCGTCCATCACCACGAACGCGTCGGGCACCATGTAGCCGGGGAGCATGACGTTCAGGTGCTCGCGGAGCTCCGCGGCCAGGGCGGGGGCTGCATCGGCCACCACCCAGGCCACCAGCCGACGGTCGCCCGGACGGTCCTCACGCACCGCCGCCAGGCACTCGCGCACCGCGGGGTGGCGCCGCAGCGCCGCTTCCACCTCGCCCGTCTCCACCCGGTAGCCGCGCACCTTCACCTGGCCGTCGATGCGGCCCAGCACCATCAGGGTGCCGCCCGGGAGCCACCGCGCGCGGTCGCCGGTGCGGTACATGCGCGCGCCGGCCGCCGCGAACGGGTCGGGTACGAAGCGCTCGGCGGTCAATGCGCGCCGCCCCAGGTACCCGCGCGCCACCCCCGCCCCGCCGATGTAGAGCTCGCCCGGGAGCCCCGGCGGCACCGGGCGCAGCTGCGCGTCGAGCACGTGGAAGGCGAGGTTGGCGATCGGCCCGCCCACGGGGAGCGCCCCGGCGCGCGGCGCATCGGCGGGAACCAGCCCGGACGAGCAGCCGACCACGGTCTCGGTGGGGCCGTACTCGTTGAAGAGGCGCACCCCGGGCGCGTGCTCGCGCCACGGCAGCGTGAGCTCGGCCGGGAGGATGTCGGCGCCGATCACCAGCGTGCGCGCGGCGGCGGCCAGCTCGCCCGGCTCCAGGAGCGCGTTCAGCAGCCCCAGGTGGATCGGGGTGATCTTCATCAACCCGAAATCCGGCCCGCGGCGGATCACCTGCGCCAGCGCCTCCACGGGCGACTCTTCGGGAAGGAGGTGCACCGGGCGGCCGGCGAAGAGGGGGAGGAACGCGGTGAGGGTGAGGTCCACCGCCACGGAGGTGAAGACCGGCGCGCCGTTCCCCTCGCCGGCGCCGTAGGCGCGCACCGCCCAGTGCACGTAGTTGCACACGCCCCGGTGGTGCATGGCCACCCCCTTGGGGCGGCCGGTGCTGCCGGAGGTGTAGATCACGTAGCAGAGGTTCTCGGGCGAGACGTCCACCGGGGGCGCGGCGTCCGGCTCGGCGGCGATCTCGGCCCAGGCGCGGTCCACCGCCACCACCCGCACCGTCTCGGTCGATGGGAAACGGCCCAGCAGCCGCTCCTGGGTGAGGAGCACGGCGACGCCCGCGTCGCCCAGCGTGTACGCGAGCCGCTCATCCGGATGCGAGGGATCCAGCGGCACCCAGGCGCCGCCGGCCTTCATCACCCCCAGGATGGCCACCACCAGCTCGGGGGCGCGCTCGAAGCAGACCGCCACCCGCACCTCGGGGCCCACCCCCAGGGTCACCAGATGGCGAGCCAGCCGGTTGGCGCGCCCGTCCACCTCGCCGAAGGTGAGCGAATCCTCGCCGGAGAGCACCGCCGGGGCATCCGGGGTCCGTTCCGCCTGCTCTTCGAACAGGTGGTGAAGGCAGCGTCCCGCGGGAAAGTCTGTCGCGGTGCGGTTCCACGTCTCCAGCCGCTCGCGGTCCGCCGGGGAGAGGAGATCGAGGCGCGAGAGCGGACGGCCGGGATCGTCCACCGCCTGCTCCAGCAGCCGCCCCAGGTGCTCCACCAGGCGGCGCGCGGTGGCGGGGTCGAACAGGTCGGCGCTGTACTCCAGCATCCCGCCGATCCCGCCGGCGTGGGCCGCCAGCCCCAGCGTCAGGTCGAACTTGGCGGCCCGGTGCTCCACCTCGATCGGCGACAGCGCCACCCCGGCGGGCGGCGGCCCCGGCTCGTCGTCGTCGAGCTGGAACATCACCTGGAAGAGCGCCGCGTGGCTCAGCGAGCGCTCGGGGCGGAGCGCGTGCACCAGCCGCTCGAAGGGAAGCTCCTGGTGGTCGTAGGCGTCGAGCACCCCGTCGCGCGCCCTGCGCACCGCCTCGCGGAACGAGGGGTCGCCGGAGAGGTCGGCGCGCAGCACCAGGGTGTTCACGAAGAAGCCGATCAGCCCCTCCACCTCGGGGCGGGTGCGCCCGGCCGACGGGGTGCCCACCACCACGTCGTCCGTACCCGCCCAGCGCCCCAGGAGCGCCTGGAAGGCGGCCAGCACCACCATGTACAGCGTGGCTCCCTCGGCGCGGGCCAGCGCGCGCAGCCGGGGAAGCAGCCCGGCGGGGAGATCCACCGGCACCGCGCCGCCGCGGAACGAGGGGGCCGGCGGGCGGGGACGGTCGGCGGGAAGCTCCAGCAGCTCGGGGGCGCCGGCCAGGCGCCCGGTCCAGTACGCCAGCCGGCGCGCCTCGGCCTCGCCCCCCTCCTGCCGCCGCTGCCACGCGGCGAAGTCGGCGTACTGCACGGGAAGCGGGGGGAGGGGCGAGGGAAGCCCTTCGTGGAACGCGTCGTACAGCGCCCACAGCTCGCGGAACAGCACCCCCATGCTCCACCCGTCGCAGACGACGTGGTGCATGGCCAGCAGCAGCGCGTGCTCGTCATCCCCCAGCCGCAGGAGGGTGGCGCGGAAGAGCGGCCCCCGCTCCAGGTCGAAGGGCGTCTCGGCGTCGTCGCGGGCGCGGCGCGCCACCTCCCGGTCCCGCTCGGGCGCGGGGAGCGCGGACAGGTCGTCCACACCGAGCGAGAACCC
>DASWMA010000741.1:0-2915 GCA_036399995.1 Longimicrobium sp.
CGCGCGGCTGGGCGTGCGCCACCGGGTCGGCGTAGTCGGCCAGCGCCCGCCACGTCTCGGCCAGGGCGCCGCGCGCCGGTGCGTACGCGCGGACCGGCCACAGGAACAGCGACAGCGCCATGGCGAACGCGCTCCCCGCCACCAGCAGCCCGCCGCGCTCCAGCGCCGCGCCGATGGTGTGCGCGGGCATCGACAGCGAGATGATGAACGTGATCACCGCCGAGAGCCCCACCGTACCCGGCGCGGCGCCGAACGCGCGCATCAGCGCGCCGGCCGCGGCCCACAGCAGGATCAGCGGGATGGAGAGGTGCGGCCGCTCGCTCGCCAGCCCCGCCACCATCCCCGACAGCGCCATCCCGATGGCGACCCCGCCCATCGTCCTCGCACGCGCCAGGTAGGCGCCGCCCTTGTCGGCGATGGCGGTGCTGAACCCGGCCAGGCCCAGCCACATCGGGTCGGCGATGCCCAGCGCCTGCGCCGCCAGGATCGGCGCCACGGTCGCCACGCCGGCGCGCAGCCCCGCGCCCAGGTTCGGCCGCACCGCGAAGTGCGCCAGCTCCCGCGCGCGCCCGTGCACGTGCGGCGGCGCCACCAGCGGCACCTGCCCCGTCACCACCTCCCGATCCACCAGCGTGCTCGCCATCATCCCCCTGAAAAAACGCATCCGGGCCCTCGCGACGAGGTCCCGGATCTGATCGATTCGCTCCACCCGTCTCGCCTCGCCTGACTCCAACGTGGTACCCTGCGTGCCGCTCCCGGTTCACTCGGCCGGCGCCCGATCACGCTCAGGCATCGCCAACTGCGTCATCGGGGGGGATGAAGCAATCGACGGCTGCCGCTCCCGCCCTCAGTCCCGATCCGTTCGTCGAAGAGGCTGTGCATCCATCACCACCGCTCGACGCCTGAGTCACTCGCCGACCCGCGCGAGGAGAAACGCAACGCCGGCATAGAAGCCTCGCGCAGTTTGCGAGGCTTTTCGTAGTTGTTGCTGCGGCTTCAGCCGCCGGTGGATGGTGGAGCATGTGCGGGACGTGTCTCCACAAAAAAATTTCGATCCTGACCCCGAGCGCAGCCTTGCAGCCACGCTCCGGCAGCACCGGCGCCCGCGCTCCGGCACCTTCATCGCCCCCAGGCGCAGTTCACCCCCTCCCCTGCAGTTCGGGGGAGGGGGCCGGGGGGAGAGGGCCCGCCGCGGCCGCGCGGATCCATGCCGACGTGCACTTTCGTGCCGGCAAGCCTCTGCTCGCGCGGGAGCCCGATCCTTGCTCCCGCCCCCGCGGTCCATCGAAACCGATCCACGCAGGGAGATGCGCGAATGAGCCAGCCGAAGCAGCAGCAGAACCCGCCCGGCGTCGAGGCGAAGATGCGGCCGAAGCCCGACCACGGCGAAACCAGCTACACGGGCTGCGGCCGGCTCGAGGGGAAGGCCACCGTGATCACCGGCGGCGACAGCGGCATCGGACGCGCCGTGGCCATCGCCTTCGCCCGCGAGGGCGCCGACGTGCTGATCCACTACGTGGACGAGAGCGAGGACCAGGACGCGCGCGAGAGCGCGCGGTGGGTGGAAGAGGCGGGGCGCAGGGCGGTGCTGATGCGCGGCGACCTGGCCGACCCGGAGCACTGCCGCGCCGTGATCCGCAAGGCGGTGGAAGAGTTCGGGCGCGTGGACGTGCTGGTGAACAACGCGGCCTTCCAGATGACGCGCGAGTCGCTGGACGAGATCCCGGACGAGGAGTGGGACTACACCTTTCAGGTGAACATCACCGCCATGTTCCACCTGTGCAAAGCCGCGGTGCCGCACATGAAGCCCGGCTCGTCGATCATCAACACCGCGTCCGTCGTCTCGGACCAGCCCAAGCCACAGCTGCTGGCCTATTCGGCCACCAAGGGCGCGATCGTCAACTTCACCGGCGCGCTCGCCGGGCTGCTGGCCGACAAGGGGATCCGCGTGAACAGCGTGGCGCCCGGCCCCATCTGGACGCCGCTGATCCCCGCCACCATGCCCCCCGAAGAGGTGGAGAGCTTCGGCGAGGACGTGCCCCTCAAGCGCCCCGGCCAGCCGGCCGAGGTGGCGCCCGCGTACGTCCTCCTCGCGTCAGAGCAGGGGAGCTACATGTCGGGCACGCGCATCGCCGTCACCGGCGGCGTCCCCATCGTTTGAGCCACACGATGCCCTGCCGCGTGCGCCAGCCCGGCCCGCCGGCACCCGTCGACGTCCCCGTCCCCGAGGCGTACGACTCGCGCTTGGCCGCCGTGCTGGCGCCGGGCGCGAGGCTGCTCTCGCTCTACGATCAGGCGTTCTTCAGCGAGGGTCCCGTGTGGTGGCCCGCCCGCCAGGTGCTGGTGTGGAGCGACATCGAGGGGCGGCGCGTGCTGGGGTGGCACCCCGACGGCGCCGTGGACGTGGTGGTGGATGCCACCGCCTTCATCAACGGCAACGCGCTGGATGCGCACGGCCGGCTCCTCCATTGCGAGCACGGCCGCCGCGGCGTCAGCCGCTCGGATGGGCGCGGCGAGCCGGCGCTGCTGGTGACGCATTACCAGGGGAAGCGCCTCAACTCGCCCAACGACCTGGTGCTGGGGCCCGACGGCGCGATCTGGTTCACCGATCCCACCTACGGGATCATGGGCCCGCGCCAGGGATGCCCCGCCACCCCCGAGTTGGACCACCGCAGCGTCTACCGCTTCCACGAGCCCACCGGCGAGCTCACGCGCATGGCCGACCTGGAGCAGCCCAACGGGATCGCCTTCTCGCCCGACGGCCGCACCCTCTACGTGTCGGATACGGACGACGACAGGCACCACATCGTCGCCTTCCACGTGGGCACGGACGGCTCGCTGTCGGACCGGCGCATCTTCCGGGTGATCGAGCCGGGGGTGCCGGACGGCTTCACGGTGGACGCCCGCGGCTGGGT
>DASWMA010000742.1:0-1533 GCA_036399995.1 Longimicrobium sp.
CGAAGAAGCGCGACACGAAGTCGTACGCGCCGCCCTGGGCCTGCGCGGTCACGATCACGCCGCGCGCCTGCACGCCCCGCAGCGCGCCGATGTCGGGCGCCAGCGCGCGCACCTCGGCCTCGGAGGCGACCTCCACCAGCACGTCGAAGTGGCTGCGGCCCACGTACACCGGCGTCACCCCCAGCGCCTCCGCCAGCCCGGCGATCGGCTCGGCCGGCTGCTCGGGCTTGGCGGGAAAGTCCATCCAGATCAGGTCGCCGTCCCGATGGCAGGTCAGCAGGCCGCTCTTCGTGTGGAAGCGCGCCTCGTCGCCGGGCGCCAGCACGCCGTGCTCCCACAGCACGTGCGCGCTGGCCAGCGTGGCGTGCCCGCAGAGCGCCACCTCGGCCGCGGGCGTGAACCAGCGCAGGTGCCAGTCGCCGCCCTGGGGGTGGAGGAACGCGGTCTCGGAGAGGTTCATCTCCATCGCCACGTTCTGCATCCACCCCTCGTCGGCCGCATGGGGCATCACGCACACCGCGGCCGGGTTGCCGGTGAACGGCCGCTCGGCGAAGGCGTCGACCTGGACGATGGATTGAGGCATGCGACCGATCTACCGGTGCGGAGTGCGTGAGTGAGTTCGGGTGAGTTGTAGACGAGAAGATACGTGGGCACCGGGCGGGCCGCATCTGCGCCACGCACGTGCCAAACGGCCGCGGGACCGGACAGATGCCCGGCCCCGCGCGTACCGCATCGGCCCACCCTCGGCTCAGGGGCCGGGGTGCACCGTGACGGTGGCCACGGCGCCCGTTCCCGCCACGCTGGCGCGGATGGTGGTGCTTCCCGGTGCGCGGCCCAGCACCAGGCCGCCGGGCCCGTTGAAGGCGGCGATCGAGTAGTTCCCCATCTCCCACGTGAAGGTGAGACCCGTCACCTCGCGCCCCGCCTCGTCGCGGGCGGTGGCGACCACGCGCGTGGTGTCGCCGGCCTTCACCGACACGGGAGCGGGGTGCAGCGAGACCCCCGTCAGCCGCGGGATCACCTGCACCTGGGCCGAGCCGCTGGCGCCCCCGGCCGTGGCGGTCACCGTCACGACGCCTGCGCGCACGCCGCGCACCTCCACCTCGCTGTCGCGGCGGTTGGCGATCAGCCGCGCCAGCGAGGTGTCCGACACCGTCCACCGCACCGGGCCGTCGAACCGGGTGCTGCTCCCGGTCCGGTTGAACGCGCCCGCGAACACGTGCAGCTCGCCGCCCACCTGCACCACCCCGGGCGACGCATAGACGGTGACATGCCCGGCCGGATCCGCCGGCCCCACGATGCACGACGACAGCAGCACGGCACCGAGAACCGCCGAGAGCCCGACCGAGATCCTTCGCTTCAACACCGGTCCCTCACCCTGTAGAGTGGCCGCCGCGCGTGGGACGATGCGCACTGCAAGAACGCGCCACTCTCGCACTCTCGCACTCTCGCACTCTCGCACTCTCGCACTCTCGCACTCTCGCACTCTCGCACTCTCGCACTCTCGCACTCTCGCACTCTCGCACTCTCGCA
>DASWMA010000743.1:0-5626 GCA_036399995.1 Longimicrobium sp.
CCGCAGCGTGCGCCCGGCGATCGTCAGCGGCTCGTCCATCACCTGCGGTTCGGCGGTCGCGGTCGACACGTTGTCACTCATCCCGTGGTTCGAATCGGTTTCGGCACCGGCTGGACCTCTCCCCCGCCCCTCTACGCACCGGTCGGAGGAATCGCGCGCTGGAAGACGTAGAAGTCGGCGAAGGACCCCGTCCGGCTGTCTCCCCTGTAGGGGTAGCGGTTCTCGATGTGCCGGGCCAGCTGCCACTCGGGCATGTTGCGGGCGACCCAGGGCGTCCACTGGCGGTGCCGCACGTGATCGGCCGGCGTCATGGGGATGTCGTCGCGGTCGCTGGCCAGGACCACGACGAAGCGCGTCGAGGCCGCGAACAGCGTACGCATGTACGTCTCGAACACCTCGTCTTCCACCAGGTGGTAGACCACGTCGAGCGAGAGCGCGAGCTCCGCCTGCTCGCCGTCGTAGTCGCGCATCGGGCGGAACCGCTTCGTCGCGTCGCCCGCGAAGCGCGTGCGGCAGCGGGTGAGCGCGGTCTCGCTCACGTCGTACCCCGTGTAGCTGGGGTACTGGGCCAGGGTGAGCTGGTTGCCGTCGCCGCAGCCGAACTCGATCACCGAACGGATGCCGTGCTCGCGCACCAGCCCGTTCAGCACCTCGGCCTTGAACTCGGCGAAGGGGCCGTAGCTTCCCGGGCCCGAGTCTCCGCCGGACTGGTACCGCTCCTCCCAGTAGTCCTTCGAGCCGGAGAAGCGCTTCGGCCGCACCATCCGGTGGATCGCCGCCGCCGCCGGACCCACCACGGGGAGACGCTTGATGAAGTCCTTCAGCATCTGACCTTGTTACCTTTCGAGAAGCGTGAGGCCACGGAAGTCACCGTGATCTCCAGGGCTGACGGCGCGAGCACGGTCCGGGGGTGTTCGAGCGCCGGGGCAGCGGCGCGCGGCCGGCGCCGGACGCCTCACCCCCCGCCCACGAAGTGCACCAGCTCGTACGTGTCGCCGGGGTGCACGGGGGCGGCTTCGTAGCCGTCGCGGCGGAGGATGTCGCCGTTGCGCTCCACCACGATCATGCGCGGGTGCAGCCCCAGGTGCTCCAGCAGCGAGGCCACGTTCAGCCCCGCCGGCACCGTGCGCTCGTCCCCGTTCACGCGGATGGTCACCTCCGCGGCGGTCTGCAGCTCTGCCATGCCTCGATGTACGTTCGCGCCGCCCGCCCGGGCGACGGCTGGTCCCAGACTCCGCGGAGGGCCGCGATGCCGGCCGCACCCGCGCCGCCCACCTCGCGCACCCGCTCGGGCGTGACGCCGCCGATGCCGATCACCGGCACGCCCAGCGCCGCCATCGCCGCGATCAGCCCCGTCCCGGCGCCCGGCCGTCCCGGGTGCGATGCGGTCGGGTAGACGGAGCCCGCCAGCAGCCAGTCCGCCCCTTCCTCCACCGCCACCTGCGCCTCGCCGACCGCGTGCACCGAAGCGCCGATCCGCATCCCGCCGGCCAGCCGCCGCGCGTCCGCCACCGTGATGCCGCGGCGGCCCAGCTGAACGCCGTCCACCCCCGCGGCGAGCGCCACGTCCACGCGGTCGTTGACGATCAGCAGCGAGCCCGCGGCGCGCGCGATCTCCATCAACCGGACCGCCAGCTCGTGCAGCCGCCGCCCGGACGCCGCCGGCGCGCGGAGGTGCAGCGCCACAAGGCCCCCACCCGCCTCCAGCACGTCCGTCGCTGCTCTCACGAAGCCCGCCCGCGCGACCACGCCGTCGTCGGTCACCACGTGCAGCGGAGGGAGCGGGCGATCAGCCACGCGTCAGCCGCGCCGAGATGTTTTCCACGAGGCTCGTGCCGCGCGCCAGCATCGCGCCTACACCCGATCCCGTAGTCCCCGCAGGGGGACTTCGTGTGGTTGTTGCCGCGAATTCATTCGCCCCACCAAGCACCCCGGCAAGCCCCCCGGCAAGCCCCCCGGCAAGCCCCCCGGCCCCCCCCCGGCAGGCCCGCCGGCCGGATCACCCCTCGACCCCGAACCGGTCACCCACGGAGACGCCGCGGCCGCGCACCCACTCGCCGGCGGGCATGCGGCGCTTTCCGGGCGGCTGCACCTCGGTTACGCGCACCGAGCCCTGGCCGCAGGCGATCAGCACGCCCGCCTCGCCGGCTTCCAGCACGGTGCCCGGCTCGCCGTCGTGCGCGGCCAGCCGCGGGCGGAAGAGCTTGACCGGGCCACGCGCGCCCAGCGGGCTCCACGCGCCCGGCACGTCGTCGAGCCCGCGCATCCACCGCGACACCTCGTCGGCGGGGAGCGACCAGTCGAGCTTCGCGGTCTCGCGGTCGAGCTTGGGGGCGTAGGTGGCCTTGGCGTGGTCCTGGTCTTCACGGACGAGCTGCTCGGCCTCGAGCAGCGCCAGCGCCTCCACCAGCGCCTCGGCGCCGATCTCGGCCAGCCGCGCGGCCAGCTCGCTGGCGCTCTCGTCGGGGACGATCGGCTCTTCCACGCGCAGCAGCATGGGGCCCGAGTCGAGCCCCGCGTCCATCTGCATGATGGTGACGCCGGTCTGCTCGAGGCCGCGGATGATGGCCCACTGCACCGGCGCCGCGCCGCGCAGCTCGGGGAGCAGCGACCCGTGGATGTTCACCGAGCCCAGCCGCGGCACCGCCAGCACGTCGGGCTTCAGGATCTGCCCGTAGGCCACCACGACGGAGATGTCGGCGTCCAGCGCGCGCAGCTCGGCCACGAAGTCGTCGCCGCGCGCCTGCTGGGGCTGCAGCACGGGGATCCCCTCGCGCAGCGCCTCCACCTTCACGGGCGACGGCGTCACCTCGCGCCCGCGGCCGGCCGGGCGGTCGGGCTGCGTGACCACGGCCACCACGTCGTGCCCCTCGTCACCCAGGGCACGCAGCGCGGGAAGCGCGAACGCGGGCGTCCCCCAGAAGATCACCTTCACGTGGACGCCTGCTTCCGGTACTTGCGCAGCACCATGTTCCGCTTGAGCGGCGACATCCGGTCGATGAACAGCACGCCGTCGAGGTGGTCGATCTCGTGCTGCAGGCAGCGGGCGAGCATGTCTTCGGCCTCGATGCGCACGGGCCTGCCTTCGCGGTCTTCCGCCTCCACCACCACGCGCCAGGGCCGCTCCACCACGCCGCTCACGCCGGGGATGCTCAGGCACCCCTCCTCGGCCTTGTCGGTCTGGGGGCCGGCCTCCACCACGCGCGGGTTGAACAGCGCCATGGGGCCCAGCGCCTTCCCCCCCTCGTCGTTCACGTCCACCACCACCAGGCGTTGCGAGATCCCCACCTGCGGCGCCGCCAGGCCGATCCCCTTGGCGTCGTACATGGTCTCGAACATGTCGGCGATCAACGTGTCGAACCCGGGGCCGGGCGCGGGCACCGGGTCGGCGTGGCGGCGCAGCACGTCGGAGCCGAGCAGCTCGATCTTCAACAGCGGCATGGCACTACTTCCGCTCGCTGGACTGCGTTTCGCCGCCGGCGGTGGTGCGCTTCACGATGCGGCTGCGCTCCACCACCACGGTGGCCGAGCCGCTGCGGATCTGCACCGAGTCGTCCTTCACGGCCGTGACCTCGCCCATCAGGCCGCCGGCGGTCACCACCTGGTCGCCCTTCTGCACCGAGCTCACCAGCTGCTGGTGCGCCTTGAGCTGCCGCCGCTGCGGCACCACCAGGATGAAGTAGAACACCGCCAGGATGGCCAGCGGCATCACCAGCGTGGCGAGCGAGCTGGCACCCTGCGCCTGCGCCAGCATCATGAGCGCGTTGTTCATCTATTTCCGTCTCCGGTTCCGGTTGATGTGCTTCGGTTGAACGGCTGCTGCCACGAACTCGATTCGGAAAGCTTCCTGCACGACTTCGCCTGGAAGCCTCCTGCACGACTGAATACCCCTCGTCCGCGCCGCGGGGGCCCTCTCCCTGGCGCTTCGCGCCTGTCCCTCCCCCAAAACAACCTGGGGGAGGGACAACTTCATGCGTGCCCAGCGGGCGGACGGGCGCTCCCTGGGTTCGGCGTGGCAGGGGGAGGGCGGCTACCCCGCCGATCCTACGGCTTCGCGGCCGCAGCCTTGCCGGCGGCGAACCGGTCGAGCCAGGCGCGGCTCCAGCCGGCGTAGTCGCCGGCCACGATGTGCTCGCGGGCCTGGTTGGCCAGGTTCACCAGGAAGTGCAGGTTGTGGATCGACAGCAGCCGCATGCTGAGCGCCTCGCCCGCCACGAACAGGTGCCGCAGGTACGCCCGCGTGTAGCCGCGGCAGGTGTAGCAGCCGCACTCGGGGTCCAGCGGCCCCGCGTCGGTCAGGAAGCGGCGCTGCTTGATGTTCACCTGCCCCTCGGCCGTGATCCACACCGCGCCGTTGCGCCCGTTCCGGGTGGGCGCCACGCAGTCGAACATGTCGATCCCGCGGCCGATCGCCTCCAGCAGGTCGTCGGGGTAGCCCACGCCCATCAGGTAGCGCGGCAGCCGGTCGGGCAGCTCGGGGCGGACAGCGTCGAGCATGTCGTGCATCAGCGGCTTGGGCTCGCCCACGCTCAGGCCCCCGATGGCGATCCCGTGCCAGTCGCCGGCCGACAGCGTGCCCCGCGCGCTCGCCACCCGCAGCTCGGGGTGGATCCCGCCCTGCACGATGGGGAAGAGCGTCTGCCGCGGCGCGTCGCCGTCTTCGGCGATGATGCGGCCGAACGCGGTGCGGCAGCGCTCCAGCCAGCGCAGCGTGCGCTCGTACGCCTCGGTGGCCTTCTCGCGGCTGCTCTGCCCCGGCGGGCACTGGTCGAATGCCATGATGATGTCGGCCCCCAGCGCCCGCTCGATCTCCATCACCCGCTCGGGGGTGAACAGGTGGCGCGAGCCGTCGATGTGGCTCTGAAACTCGACGCCATCTTCGCTGATGGTGCTGATGTCGCTCAGCGAGAACACCTGGAAGCCGCCGCTGTCGGTCAGGATCGGCTTCCGCCACCCCTGGAAGCCGTGCAGCCCGCCCATCGTGCGGACGACGTCGTGCCCCGGGCGCAGGTACAGGTGGTAGGTGTTGCCCAGGATGATCTGGGCCCCCAGCCCCTCGACCTCTTCGGGCGTGAGCGTCTTGACCGTGGCCTGGGTGCCCACGGGCATGAACACCGGCGTGCGCACCTGGCCGTGCGGCAGGTTCAGCACGCCGGCGCGCGCGTGGCCGTCGCTGGCCTGGACCTCGAACTCGAACAGCGGTCGGCTTCCGGCTCGGTTTTAACGTGTGCCCGCACGCGGAACGGCCGCGCGGGGCTCTGGGCGTAAGCCGGTAGTTTGGCGGAGGATGGGCGCGAAAGCAAGGCGCGACAACGCGGACGTCGCGAGGGAACGGGGCACCGCCGGCAACCGGGAGGGTGCCACGCTCTCCGCGGTTTCGCTGGAGAATCACGGTCCGAAGACGCGGGCGCGCCCGGCGGGACGAATCCCACCGGGCGCGCGGTGACCATCGACCATTCCGGTCCGACGATCAGTCCCGCGGCGGCGGACAGGTGCAGAGCGAGTCGGGGCAGTAGCTCTTGTAGCTGTTCGCGGCGCACCAGGGGTTGGTCGGCACGAGGTGGCCCTGCACGGTCCCGAGCTTCTCCGTCACCGCGTCGGTGTCGAACGAGGTCACGGACAGCCC
>DASWMA010000744.1:0-6024 GCA_036399995.1 Longimicrobium sp.
GCGCGATCTGCCCGGCGTCGCTCATCAGCAGCAGCCGCGGCAGCAGCGGGCTCGCGCCGTCCCAGTAGCCGGGGTCGACCGTGTGCAGGTACCGGAACGCGCCGCCCACGCGCCGCGCCACGCCGCTGGTGTAGTGGCCGAAGGGGAAGGCGAAGTCGGCCCCCATCGGCGGCTGGGCGGCCTGCCGCGCGACCGTCGCGGCCGACCAGCGCAGCGTGGCCTCCACCTCGCCGGTGTCGATCGCCATGCTGCGATGCGCGAACCCGTGCGGCGCCACGCGGTGCCCCGCGCGGGCCAGCCGCGTGACCGCCGCCGAATCGAGGTAGCGTGCGTCGCCGCGGCCGGCGCGGTCGGGGATCACGAAGAACACGCCGCGGAAGCCGTAGCGCTCCATGATCTCGGCCGCGCGCAGCTGCTCGACGGTGCCGTCGTCGAAGGTGAGCACCACCATCCGGCGGCGGTCGTCGCCCGGGCGCACCTGGTCGGGGAAGACGGAGCGGAAGCGGTGGCGCGCCAGGAACGCCATCATCCGCTCGAACTCGGCATAGGTGGCGGTCAGGTTTCCGCGCGGCGGCAGCCGCTCGGCGAACCCGTGCCAGGTGAGCACCGGGATCCCCGCTTCGCTCGCCTTCGCGGGAGACGGACCGGCGCCTCCGCGTACCCCCGGCGAGCACGCCGCCGCGCCGGCGCAAAAGGCCGCGAGCACCACCCGCCCCCAGCCGTTCGACCGCATCCGCACCCTCGCTCCCTCCATCGAAAGACCCTCGTCGTCCCGGCGGGAACGGATGATCCGCCGGCGAGCCGGAATCGTACGCGCCGCATCCATCATCCGCCAACCCGGGCCGGCCGGCCACCGGCGGCCGCGCGCCGCCGATGGAATTCTTTCCAGCCAGCTATTGTCCGGATTGGAGAAGCACGGCGGTGCGCCGCGCGGTTTCCACCCGACAGATCCGGGAGAGGGATGATGAACAGGACGATGATCATGGCGAGCGCCGGTGCGGCCGGCGTGCTGGCGTTCGTGCTGGGGTGCGGGGGGAACGCGGTGGCGTCGGGTACCGGCGGCGGCGGAGCGGCGGACGAGGTGCCGGCGGTGTTCCGCAGGTTCGCCGGCACGGTGGAGGTGTCGGCGGACGGCGACGAGATCGTGCTGCGCTCCAACGACGTGCCCGACCACGGGAGCCCGTACTTTCCGGTGGGCGATCCGCGCCACCAGGCGTACGACGGATCGAACCCGGCGTTCCGCCAGAACCCCTTCCAGATCCGCGAGCAGCAGCTGGTGATCCGCATCCCCCGCAACCCGCGCAGGGCCGCGTCCAGCTCGCCCACGCCGCTGGGGCCGATCGGGATGGCGGTGAACGGCGTGGCCATCTTCAACCAGTACGCCGGCGGCGGCCGCCCGCTGACCGACGAGATCAACGGCTTCGACCAGCACAACGGCCACCCGCAGCAGACCGGCGCCTACCACTACCACGCCGAGCCATTCCACCTCACGCGCACCCGGGGGAGCGGCGCGCTGATCGGCTTCCTCCTGGACGGCTTTCCCGTGTACGGCCCGGTGGAGAACGGCCGCCGCGTGACCAACGCCGACCTCGACGACCTGCACGGCCACATGGGCGCCACGGCCGACTACCCGAACGGGATCTACCACTATCACGTGACGGCGGAGGACCCGTACATCAACGGCGCGGGCTTCTACGGCGTCCCCGGCACCGCCAGCCGATGATCCGCGCGCTGATCGTCGCCTCGGCGGCGGCCGCCGCGCTCCTGGCCGGCCCCGCGGCGGAGGCGCCGCCCGCCGCCGAGGTCCCCGCGTCCGCCGTCACCCGCGTGGACGGCATCGCCTTCCTGCATGGCGGGCGGCTCACCGGCACGGTGGTCGAGCGCCACGCGGACGGATCGGTCCGCGGCCGCACACCCTACCTGCGCGGCGTGCGCCACGGCGTGGCCGAAGGATGGCACGCGAACGGCGCGCGCGCATATCGCCGCGCGTTCCGGAGCGGCCGCGAGCACGGGCCGCACACCGCCTGGTGGGAGGATGGCCGGCCGCGGCTTTCCGAGCGCTTCGTGCGCGGGCGGCTGGAAGGCCAGGCACGCGAGTGGTTCGCGAACGGGCGGCCGTACCGCGTCTTCCACTACCTGCGCGGGAAGGAGCAGGGCGAGCAGCGGATGTGGTACGCCGACGGGACGCCGCGCGCCGCCTACGTGGTGCGCGACGGCCGGCGCTACGGCATCCCCGGGGCGAAAGGGTGCACCGGCGAGCGCAACGGAGGCGGGGGATGAGACGGATGATGGTGGTCGCCGCCGCGGCGGTGGTGGCGGGGGGATGCGGCAGCCCGCGCGGGCTGCCCTACTACTCCGGCGCCGACCGGATGCCGCGCTGGATCGAGCCCGGGTCGGCCGAGCTGGGCCGCGTGCACCGCGTGGAGCCGTTCCGGCTGACCGACCAGGCCGGCCGCACCGTCACCGAGCGCGACGTGGAGGGGAAGGTGTACGTGGCCTCCTTCTTCTTCACCCGCTGCCGCCAGATCTGCCCCGTGCTGGGGAGCGGGCTGGGGCGCGTGCAGGCCGCGTTCAGAACCGACGCGGGCGTGATGCTGCTGACGCACTCCGTCACCCCGCAGGCCGACAGCGTGGCCGAGCTGCGGCGCTGGGCCCACGCGCACGGCGCCCACGCCGGCGCCTGGCGGCTGCTGACGGGCGACGCCGGGCAGATCGCGCGCCTGGCCGAGCGCTCGTACCTGGTGGAGCTGGCCGACACCACCGGCAACACCTCCGGCACCCTGCTGCACACCGAAACGCTGGTGCTGGTGGACGCGCACCGCCGCGTCCGCGGGATGTACGACGGCACGCTGAAGTACGACGTGGCGCAGCTGATCGCCGACATCCGCGCCCTGCGGCGCGAGGACCGCGAGACCCCCGGCTGAGCGCCGCGTCCTGCGAAACGACAGGTATCATATCACACGGCACGGAGCAGCGGAGAAGACCGGAGGGAATGGAGAGCCTCGGCACGGTCCTGGTTCGACCGCCGTTCGTCTCGGCATTCCATCGTCACCGTGGCACCACCACTACACGGGTGGCCCCTCGTAGAACGGCATGTACGAGTCGTCCGGGCGCTCCAGGTCGGCGGCCAGAACGGCCAGGCCCACCTGCCCCTTGTAGAGGCTGTCGGGGCTCTCGGCGTGCGGGCCCCAGGCCAGCGCCGCCCGCTCGCCCAGCTCGGCCGCGCGCGCCAGCCAGGCACCGTCACCGGTGTGGCGGTACAGGTTGAGCAGCGCGTAGGCGCGGCCGGCGTAGCCGCAGCACAGGCTGGAGATGCCTCCGGGCTCCTCCCATGCGTTCCATGCCGCCGCCGCCGCCACCTCCAGCCAGCGCGGCTCGCGGAAGGTCTCGTGCGCGAGCGTCCAGAGCGGCACCAGCCCCGCGCTCCCGTTGCACCACCCGGCCATGTAGTTGGGCACTCCCGGCGCGGGGTGCCGCAGCCACCGCCAGCGCGCGCCGCGGCCGATCGGCTCGGCGTGCGCGGCCAGCTCCGCCAGCCGCCGCTCCGTGGGGGCGGGGAGCGCGGCCCCGGTGGCGCGGCACCAGCGCAGCGTCGCGTAGAGCAGCCCCGCCCAGCCGTGGGCCGCGCCCAGGTGCTCCATCTCGTCGGTGGTCCCCGCGGCGCCGAAGCCCGTGGTGGCCGTCCAGATGGCCTCCAGCGCGGCCTCGCCCAGGGCGTGCACCGGCGTGCGCGCGCGGCGCATCCCCAGGTGCTCCACCAGCAGCGCGCACCCCAGCAGCGTGCCCGCGCGCCCCAGCGTCAGGTCCAGCGTGTCGCACGGCGCGCCGGAGAGCCGCACGAACTCGGCCGCCGAGGCGTCGCGGGCCGCCACGTGCCCCAGCGCGTGCCCCACCACCGAACGGACCAGGTGTACCCCGGTGACCGTGTGGAAGGGCGTGGTCTCCCCCACCACCGTCTCGGTCACCTCCAGCTCCGGGCTCACGAAGGCGTCGGGGCGGCCCGCGTCGCCGAGCGCCCGCTCGGCCCAGAGGTCGGCCCAGGCCAGCAGCTCCGCGTCGTCGCGCGCCATCGACATCCGCAGCAGCCCGTAGGCGATCCCCGCCGCGCCGAACTTGACCGAGGCCACCGGGGCCACCGGCACGCCGGTCTCCACCATCGTCCCCTCCGGCCCCAGCCGGGCCAGCACCCCCGCGGCCATCCGTTCCAGCGCGCCCTCGCCCCGCGTGGAGGAGCGCGCGGGCGCCGCGGCCAGGGCTTCGGCCCCGGCGGCGGCGCGCAACGCGTCGGCGAACACGGCCACCGACGCGAAGCGCCGCGCCGGGTCCTTCTCCAGCGCGCGCGCCAGCGCCGCTTCCACCGCCGGCCACGACACCACGCCGCGGCGCGAGAACGGGAGCGGCGCCTGGTCGCGGATCTGCGCCAGCGAGGCCGCCTGCTCGGGGGAGAAGTCGGCGTAGTGGGCGCCGGCCAGGAGCAGGTACAGCAGCGCGCCCAGGGCGTACTGCTCGCTCTCGGGCGTGGCGGGAGGCGGGTAGCGGCCCTCCAGCACCGCGCGGGCGTACTCGGGCTCGAAGAACTGGCTAACCCCGCCGCGCAGCTCCCCGTGGCCGCTCTCCGCGTCGAGGAAGCGGGCGATCCCGAAGTCCACCACGCGCACCGCGCCGGCACCGGTCACCAGCAGGTTGCGCGCGTGCACGTCGCAGTGCAGCACTCCCGCCGCGTGCAGCGCGGAATACGCGTCGGCCACCGCCAGCGCCAGCTCCAGCAGCCGCAGCCGCGCGCCGGGCACGCGGCTGGCGCGCAGCTCCGAGGCCGCGGCGAACGCGTCCACGCCGGCGATCCACTCCATCACCAGCCAGGGGCGGCCCTCCACCTCGCCTTCGTCCACCAGCCGGGGGGCCACGCCGCCGTCCAGCCGCCGCAGCACGGCCACCTCGCGCGTGAGCATGGCGGCCGAAACCGGGTGGCGGCCGGGGCGCAGCGCCTTGAGCGCCACGGGGTGGCCGTCGCGGCGCGCCTGGTACAGCTCCACGTCTTCCAGCACCTGCACCGCGCGCACCACCTCGCACCCCGCCGCCCGGTCGCCCGGCGCGTGGCAGGGCTCGATGCGGCCGGCCTCGCGCGAGCCGGCCTCGGCCAGCAGGCGCGACCCCAGCAGGCGGGCCAGCAGGGGATACACTTCTTCCAGCACCTGCTCGGGGTCGTGCCCGTGGCGGCGGCTGTAGCGGATCACCGCGTCGGTGATGCGCGTGGGGGTGCGGAACTCGCCGAGCAGCTCGGCCGTGTCGGCGTCCACGATCTTGGGCGGCGTGCGCGCTCCCGCGCGGCCCAGCGCCACGTCACCCGGCTCCCACTCCAGCGTCTCGCGCACGGCGGGGAGAAGGGCGTGCACGGGGACCAGCTTCAGGTCGGGGGGGAGCACCAGCGCGTCGGTGACCGGCATGGGCGTTTAGCTCCGATCCGGGGCGCCGCCGGCCGGAAGCCACCGCGCGGGCGGCTCCCAGCGATCGGGCGAAACGCCGTGTTCACGATGAAGGATCTCGAGGGCGCGCGCCGGCACCTCCGCGCGCCCGGCCTCGCCGCGGGCGCGGACGATCGCCCGCGCCAGGCGCGTGGCCACCCACATCCGCCAGCTCTCCGGCCCGGCGCCGGGTGCGGGCGGCGGGTCGGCGCCCCAGGAGAGGAGGGCGTCGGGGGTGAGCGGCGCGGTGAAGGCCACGCCGTGGGCAGGCACGCCGGCCAGCCGCGCCGCCAGCTCGGCCGCGGCGCCGCGCAGGCCGTCGGGCGAGGGGAAGTACGCCACCAGCTTGTCGGGGCGCAGCACGCCGTGCGCGTCGCGCCCCACCTTGAACGCGGTGGCGTCGCTGTCGGCCAGCACGGCGGCCAGCGCGGCGAACGCCTCGCGCAGCGCCTCGGGGCGCGGGCTCAGGTACAGCTTGCAGCTGCGCCCCTCCGCCGGTGCCGGCGGCGTGGACCGGCGTGCCCACGACAGCCACCCGTCGGGCGCCGCGGGGTCGCCGGAG
>DASWMA010000745.1:0-1501 GCA_036399995.1 Longimicrobium sp.
CAGCTCCGCGTAGGTGAGCGACGCGTCCTCGAAGACGACGGCGACGGCGTCCGGCGTCCGCGCGGCCTGCGCCTCGACCAGTTCGTGGATGCAGGAGCCCGCGGGATACTCCGCCCCCGTGGCGTTCCACTCCTCCACCACCTGCCGCCGCTCCGCCTCGGGGAGCACGTCGATGCTCCCGATCGCCCGCCCGGGAGCAAGCTCCAGCGCCTCGACCAGCCGCTCCAGCGCGGTGTGCATCATCCGGCACACGCGCTCCGCGTCCGCCGGGGCCGCCACCTGCGCCACCAGCGAGAACTCCTCCCCCCGGTCGTCCACCGAGAGCATCACGGGGTAGTTCGTCCGCTCCTGTCCGCGAACGCCTCGCACGCCCTCCGCCGGCTGCCCCGCCCCGGAGGCACGCCCGCTCCCGCCGATGTAGCGATAGTTCAGCAGCGAGGTGAACAGCGGCGCGGGCGCCGCCACGCCGCTGGAGCGCTGCGCCAGCGCCAGCGAGGCGTGCTCGTGCCGCAGCAGGTCCGCAAGCAGGGCGTGCGTGCGCCGCACCGCCGCCTCGGCCCCCTCGTCTCCCACGCCGATCCGCACCGGCAGGGTGTTGATGAACGCGCCCATCACCCGGTCGGCGCCCTCACCGCCCTGCATCCGGCCGAAGAGCAGCGTCCCGAAGACCACGTCGTGCCGGTCGGTGAGCCGCGCCAGCACCTGCGCCCACGCCAGGTGGCACAGGCTGGCCGCGGTCACCCCCAGCGCCCGCGCCCGGCCGCGCAGCCGCGCGGCGAGGTCGCTCGCCACGGCAAGCCGCGCGTCCCCGATCCCGTGTCCCTCGCCCCACACGTCGAGCAGCCCGTACGGCGCCGTCGGCTCCTCCACGTCGCCCAGCATCGCGTGGAAGAAGCGCTCGTGCTCGTCGCGGCTCACCCCCAGGCGCGCCCGCGCCACGTAGTTGCGGAAGGGGAGCGGCGCCGGCAGCTCCGACTCGACACCCCGCAGGTGCGCCGAGATCTCTTCCCGCTGCACCTCCAGCGACTCGTGATCGCTGGTCAGGTGGTGCCGGAGCATCAGCAGCAGCCACCGGCCACGCGCGCGGTCCTCGGCGATGCACGCCCGCCGCAGCGGCGCCCGTCCCACGTCCATCCGGTAGTGCCGGGGGTCGTAGCGCCGCCAGAGCTGGTCGGCCACGTCCCCTGCGTCCGCATCCAGCTCCACCTCGTCCACCGGCAGCGCCGCGTGCCGCCAGACCACCTGCACCGCCTCCCGCAGCCCTTCCCAGGCCACGGCCGTGCGCATGATGTCGTGGCGGTCGATCACCGCCTGCAGCGCCGCCAGGTACCGGTCCAGACGCGCGCGGGTGTCGAACTCGGTCACACTCGGCGTCAGGTACGGGTCGCCCTCCTGCGAGAGCAGGTGGTGGAAGAGGATCCCCTCCTGCAGCGGGGCCAGCGGGTAGATGTCCTGCACGTTCGCGGCTCCGCCCGGCACCCCCGCCACGATCCGGTCGATC
>DASWMA010000746.1:0-2728 GCA_036399995.1 Longimicrobium sp.
GTTCCCGCGGGGTGGTTCGGGCTGAGCCAGAAGATCGAGATCAGCCCCATGAGCGGGATCAGCAACGTGCGCTACTGGCTGAATGCGCACGGCCTGGGCGCCGACGAGGGGCTGGCCAGCCACGTGTTCGCGGCGGCCAAGAAGTGCGACCACACCTTCACCGACGCCGAGGTGCTGGCGCTGTGCGCCGAGTACCAGGCCAAGCCGAACGGCACCGCGGCCGCGGCGGCGTGACGTTTCCGCCGGCGTAAAGCGTCCGCCGGCGTGGATGGATCCGCGGGGCACCTCCGGGCAAGGAGGTGCCCCGCGCGTTCAGGGGGCGGGCGCCGTGTCGGCGGCCGCCTCGGGGCGGTAGGGCCCGACGGCGGGGGTGTAGACCAGCACGAAGTCGCGCGTGCGCACGGCCGCCGCGTTCTCCATCCGCACCTCCTTCACCCGGCGCGACGGAACGCTGGTGAAGCCGCAGCGCGCCTGGGGCGGGCAGCGGCCGATCTCCGTCCCCCACCGCACCTCCACCGCGTGGCTGGGCGAGCGCAGGTCCACGAACCCCGCCGCGGTCTTCACCGTCAGCCTCAGCGTGAACTCGGCCACCGGCGGGCCGGCCCCCACCATCGCGAGCGGGTAGCGGTACACCTGCGCGGCGCCTTGGGCCCGCGGCGCCTCCCGGTAGCCGATCTGCACCTTCCTGGTCCCGCCGGCGGGAATGGCGGGAACGCGGACGTGCACCACCTCCATCCCCGCGAAGCCGCGGAGCGCGGAACGCGGCTGCTCGCGCACGATCTCGTCGACCATCCGCCGCGATTCGGCGGGCCCGCTCCATTCGTTGTACGTGTCCAGCGTGCCGTACGCCTCGTAGACCATCACCCGCTCGACCACCGCGCCGCGGGGGAGGGGGAAGAAGAGCGCGCCGTCGACCTCCGCCGGCGTGTGGTTGTGGATCGCGTGGCTCACGTAGGTGACGGCGCCCCGGCCGTCGAGGCTGGCCCACACCGTCACGGTGTCGAGTGTCAGCGCGCCGAGCGGGCGCTCGGCGGCGGGGCAGGCACCCTGGCAGCGGGCGGGCACCACGATCGCCTGCGCCGCGGCCGTGGCGGCGGGAGCAAGGGAGAGGAGCGCGAGGAACGGGAGGGCGCGCATCGGCGGACGGGGGTGGAAGACGCGTGAGAACCCGGTGACGTGTACCATCCCACCCGGCGCGCAGGTTCCGCGGCGCGACCCTGGAGATGGTGGGGAATTCGAGTGTCACCCGTACGTCTGTGCCGGCCACTGCCGCAACGTCCAAACAGGTGCGGCCAGGTTTTTCTTGTTTGTGGCCGACACCCGCTGGATATTGGACCTGCTCTCCGTGGCTGCCCGATCGGGGCAGCCGTTTCATCAACCGGCGAAATTCGAGGAAAACAATGAGCAAGCTCACGCTGGACCTGAACGCGCTCGAGGTGCAGTCGTTCGCGACCGACGACGTGGCACTGGCGGCGTTCGGCACGGTGCACGGCCGGCAGAAGGGGAACACCGGCCTGCAGGACACGGACTGCTCGGCGGTCGACGCGTGTCCGTCGGCGCGCGGCTGCAGCGAGCTCGCCGAGTGCCGGCCCACGCAGGGCGACAACTGCCCGTCGGCCGCGCTGGCGTGCCCGTCGTCGCGCGGATGCAGCAAGGGGCCGGACTGCGCGGGCTCGGAGGTGGACGCCTGTCCTTCTGCGCTCGGCTGCACGCAGGTGAACTGCCCCGAGGAGGCCTGAGCCAGCCCGCGGGCGAGCGGATCGATTCGCGCGACCGGTCCCCGTCCCGGCGACGCAGAGGTGTCGCCGGGACGGTTTTTCTGTCGACGGAGACGGGATTCGGAGCCGGGGCGTTCATCTCACCCAGCCCCGTCCCTTGATTCACTCGCTGCCGCCGGGTATGGTGGCGAGCCGAAGCTCGATCTCAGCCACGGGCACGACCTGGGGCCCGGCAACACGGACTGGATACACGTGGTGATGCCTGCAAACGCGGATGGTTCTTCTGTTGGGGTGGACGTCTACTGGCTCCCGTACTGCACCACCTGCCAGAAGGCGGTGGCGCACCTGGAGGCGAAGGGCGTCCCGATCCGCGGCTACCGCAATCTCAAGGAAGATCCGCTGTCGCAGGACGAGGTGCGAGGGCTGGCCGCGAAGGTGGGCGGGGTGGAGAAGCTGTTCTCGAAACGCGCGATGAAGTACCGCGCCATGGGTCTGCACGAGCGCGAGGTTGCGGAAGACGAGATGGTGCGCCTGATGGCCGAGGAGTACACCTTCGTCACCCGCCCCGTGATCGTCCGCGGCGACCGCGCCACGGCGGGGTTCTCGGCGAAGCGCGTGGACGAATTGGTGGGCTGAGACGAGGGTTGGTTCGGGTACAGGAAGAAGGGGCGTAACCGGCTCCGCTACGCCGACCCTGATCGCCGAACGCGCCCAGCCGCCGGCGGCCGGGCCGCGACACGATATCAGCGAAACCCGATCCGGACGGATGCGGGGGCCTCGTCTTGCCCGTGGCAAAACTGGAGAAGATTTCGACCTGAGAACGATGGCCCGGTCGGCGAAGATCGCCAGCACTCCGGCCGCCACCATCACGAGGCCTGCACGGATCGTCGGAATCTGAAGGAACAGCCGCTTCGAAAGGTGAGGGGCGCTCTCGCCGCGAAGGTGGGCAGCGTAACGAAGCTGTTTTCGAAGCGCGCGTGAAGTACCGCCAGATGGGCCTGAACGAGCGC
>DASWMA010000747.1:0-7161 GCA_036399995.1 Longimicrobium sp.
GGCCGATGTTCGCGCACGTGGCGGCCGCCGGCCAGCCCGAGGGGCTGCGCTACGACTTCGAGGCCATCACCCGCGCGCCCAACACCCGCAACGCGCACCGCGTGCTGCTGCTGGCGCAGGACCACGGCCGCCTGTGGGAAGCCGCCGAGGCGATGTTCGCCGCCTACTTCGCCGAGGGGCGCGACGTGACGGCCGCCGCGGTGCTGGTGGAGGTCGGCGCGGCGGCGGGGCTGGATGCGGACGCCGTGCGCGAGATGCTGGCGGGCGACGCGTACGCCGCCGCGGTGGACGAGGCGCAGGAGATGGCGGACGGCTCGGGGATCACCGGCGTGCCGTTCGCGATCTTCGACGGGAAATTCGCCGTGTCGGGCGCGCAGCCGCCGGAGGTGTTCCGCACCGCCATCGGCCGCGCGCTGGACGAGGCTGCGGAAGCGACCTGAGCGTCGCCATCCCACGGGCCGATCACGGCGCTTCTCCACCGCCGAGGAGCGCCGTTTCCGCATCCTCCCAGCACGCAGCGATCCTCGGCGTCGGAGTGGCGTACGGAATGGCACTAGACGCGCGACACTCAGCCGGCTAAGTTACGCCCCTGCCGCTCGCCCGCCGCACGTTCCACCCGCCCTACCGTCGCTCCACCTTGAACTTCATCGAACGAACCGGTCAGATCGATCGGCTGCGCCGGTCCGCCGGCGTTCTGGCCGCAGCGAGCGGCGCCATGTTCGGCTCGCTTCTGTCCGGTAGCTGGTGGACGATGACGGCCGCCATGGCGGCATGGGTCGCCGCGCTGCTCTACGACGCACGCGCCATCCGCTGCCCGCGCTGCGGCTACAACCTGTCGTGGCACGCCTTCACCACGGTGTCGGTGGGCCAGGGCGACGGGTGGGTGACTACGGCGACCGCGTGCCCGCGCTGCCACCTGGGTGACGAGGCCGGCGCGCATTCGAGCCAGACCGCCCCCTTCGCCGCCGCTCCGACCGCCACGCCTGCCGAGGCGGCGGCCGAAGGTGCTCCCGCGAACGCGGCCGGCGCCGGGGTGCTCGTACCTGCGGACGCGTTCGGCGAGCCGCCGCCCCATGCGCCGTGGCGCGTTCCCCTGCCCGTGCTTGGGGATCTGGATCACGGCTACGGCTACATGGTGGGCGGAACGATGCACGCGTGCACCCGCGACGACCTGTTTCGGCTCTGCGACGGCGGCATGGCACCGCCGGTGGTGTGGACGCCCGAGACGCCGCGCCCCACGTGGTTCCACGACGTACCCGAGCTGATGCGGCGGTACCGGGCCGCGCGGGTGGAAGATAGACGGCGCGGATGGTGGGGCCCGGCGGCGTTCTTCGTGGCGGTGCTGGTGGGGATGCTGACCAGCGACGAGCCGGTCACCCTGGGCATCGGGCCGCCGTTCTGGCTGGCCGCGTCGGGGCTGCTGCTGGGGATCCGGCTGCACGCGCGCCACGCCGCGCGACGGCTGGACGCGGCGGCCGCGCACAGCGAGATGGACGACGCCTGGCACGACGACTGGCTGCGCAGCCAGCCGGCGCGGCTCACGCAGGTGCTGATGGCGAGCCTGTGCGTGGCGGGGGTGGCGCAGGTGTTCTCGCCCGGCGATTCGGCGCAGGTGGCGGGGATGCTGCCGGCGGCGGTGGTGCAGAAGGGCGAGTGGTGGCGGCTTCTGAGCCACGGCGTGATGCACGGCAACGTGGTGCATATCGCCATGAACCTGCTGGCGCTGGCCTTGCTCGGCAAGCTGATGGAGGTGCACGCCAACCGCGCGCTGCTGTCGCCGGTGCTGCTGGCCGGGATCGTGGGCGGCGGGGTGGCAGGGCTGGCGGTGGGACCCGACTTGCCGATGGTGGGCGTATCGGGCGGCCTGCTGGGGCTGATCGGGTTCCTGACGGTGGTCGGCTTCCGCCGCCGCGAGCGCGTGCCGCGCGGGTTCACCGTCTCCATGCTGAAAGACGCGGCGTTCGTGGCGGCTGTGGGTCTGATGGGGTTCCGCTTCATTGCCAACGCGGCGCACCTGGGCGGGCTGCTGGCCGGACTGGCGCTGGGGGTGGCGCTGGTGCCGCGGGCAATCGACGAGCCGCGCGTGGGCTGGGCCGTGCGGACGGCGACGGCTGCGTTCGGATGGGCTTGCTCGGCCGTGCTCGTGGCCACCTGCGCGGCCACCGCGCTCTACCTGTTCGGGGCGCCGAAGTGATGTGAGAGTCCCGGACGGATCCGCCGGATGTTCCCGGGTCGGACCGTACGGGGAGATTCCAGCCGGAGTGAGGCCCCGACAGCGGTTGTGCTGTCGGGGCTTCGCTCAGGGACCGCCGTGGGCGCGCAACGCGCGTGACCGCGGGTCGTCTTCGGGAAGGACCTCGATGGAGCCGTCGGGCCCGATCAGGTAGGCACCGCGGTTGGCCAGCACGAACAGCGGCGCCTTCCGCTCCATGGCGTGCAGCACGTCCACCGGCGAGGGGGCCGGCGCGTCGGGCACGATCAGCGCGGCCCCCTCGGCGTTGGGAGGCGGCACGGTGGGCAGCTCGATCACGCGGCGATGGAACCGGGTCCTGTCCAGGATCCGGACGTCGTCGCGCGCGAGCGAAACCATCATGTCGCTTCCGGCCAGGGTCACTCCCGGCCGGGTCTGCGCGGGCGAGACGAACGCCGTCAGCTCACCACGCGGAAACGGCAGCACCGCGAAGCGATACTCCTGGGCGGTGAACCGCTGCTCGGCCCGGATCCGCTGGAAGTCGTCCTGCACGCGCGCCAACGCCCGCGCCGCCAGGGTGTGGTACGGCGAGGCCACCCGCCGCCCCGGGAACTCGTTGAACTGTGCCACCGTGCCGCTGCCGGTGACGATCACGCCGTAGCGGATCACGAAGGCCGAATCACCCTCCAGCGATCCGAAGCTGAACGCCCAGCCGTCGTCGTACGGCCCGCCGGCGTACAGCGGCGGCAGCTCGCGCCCGCCCGACCGCTCCCTGACCGCCGCCACCGCCACGCCGTGCGCGGCATAGTAGCCGTGCAGCATCCGCCCCGCCCGTGACGTCCACTCGCGCAGATCCGCCGTGTAGGCCCGCTGGGCAGGGGCGGGCGTGACCATGGCGAACAGGGTGACACCAAGGATCAGGAAAATGCGGCGCATGGAGGGACCTCCTTCCAGGGTTGGCCAGGCCAGCGTGTGGACCCGTCATCACGGACGCAAAGATCTACTTCCCAGGGCCGATCCGCCAGAGACGCCGGATGCGCAGAAGCAGCGTTCGCGGCCGGCCGCGAGCCGGCATCCGCCGCAGACGGATTCGCTCCCCCTCACTCCACCAACCGTGTCCTCTCTCCCCGAACGACGCGCGGGGATGTTGCGTGCATCGCGACGATCTCCGGATCGGGGGTCTTCGTCCACCCCCCAGGCACGCCGGCGACGGACCTGGCGCCTCCCCTGACCCGCCGCCGTACCTCAACGCGAAACACAGGTTCAGGAGTCCCCGGACCACGTCGTCGGTAGTTTGCCTTACGACACCGTGGGCCGGCGCCGGGCAGATTGACTGCGGGATGGATGACGAACCCGGACGGGGAGGTGGGGATGGAGACGCTGACCGCCGCGCGGGCGCAGATGGAGGTGTCGCTCGCCTTCCACATGGTGTTCGCGGCGCTGGGGATCGGGATGCCGCTGATGATGGTGGCCGCCGAGGCGCTGTGGCTGCGCACCGGCCAGGCGCACTACCGCCAGCTCGCGCGCAAGTGGGCCAAGGCCACCGCGCTCACCTTCGCCATCGGCGCCGTGTCGGGCACCGCGCTGTCGTTCGAGCTGGGGCTGCTGTGGCCGCGCTTCATGGAGTTCGCCGGCGGGATCATCGGGCCGGCGTTCGCGCTGGAGGGGTACGCCTTCTTCCTGGAAGCCATCTTCCTGGGCCTCTACCTCTACGGCTGGGAGAAGCTTTCGCCCCGCGCGCACCTCCTTTCGGGCGTGGCGGTGGCGGTGAGCGGGATGATGAGCGGCGTGCTGGTGGTCGCCGCGAACGCGTGGATGCAGCAGCCGGCCGGCTTCGTCCTGGTGGACGGAAAAGCCACGCAGGTGAGCGCGCTCGCCCCCTTCCTGAGCCGGGCGTGGGGGGTGATGGCGGTGCACTCCACACTGTCGTGCTACATCGCCACCGGCTTCGCGGCCGCGGGGGTGTACGCGCTGGGGATGCTGCGCGGGCGGCGCGACGCCTACCACCGCTCCGGGCTGGCGCTGGCGCTGGGGATGGCCACCGTGGCGGCGGTGCTGCAGCCGGTGAGCGGCCACTTCAACGGCGAGCACACCGCGAAGCACCAGCCGATCAAGCTCGCCGCCTACGAGGCGCACTTCCACACCACCCGCGGCGCCGCCGAGCTGATCGGCGGGATCCCCGACGAGGAGACGCAGACGGTCCGCTTCGCCATCCGCATCCCCAAGCTGCTGAGCTTCCTCGCTTACGGCGATCCGGACGCGGAGGTGAAGGGGCTGAACGACTTCCCGCGCGAGCTGTGGCCCAACGTGCTGATCACCCACCTCGCCTTCCAGGTGATGATCGGGTGCGGGCTGCTGCTGATCGGCGTGGGCGCGTGGTTCTGGCTCGCGCGCTGGCGAAGGCGCGAGCCCGGCCGCTGGCTGCTGCGCGCGCTGGTCGTGTCATCCCCCCTGGGCGTGATCGCGCTGGAGGCGGGGTGGATCGTGACGGAGGTGGGGCGGCAGCCGTGGGTGATCCAGGGGGTGATGAAGACGGAAGACGCGGTGACCACCGTCCCCGGCGTTCCCGCCACCTTCTTCGGCTTCTCCATCCTCTACCTGTTGCTCGGGACGGCGCTGGCGCTGCTGCTGCGGCGGCTGGCGACCGGCGCGCCTCCCTCGGCGTCGTCGGCGGAGCACTCGATGGCGGAGGTGGCGCATGCTCGCTGACCTCGCGGCGGGGCTGGCGCTGGTGGCGCTGATCGCCTACGGGGTGCTGGGCGGGGCCGACTTCGGCGGCGGCGTGTGGGACGCGTTCGCCCGCGGCCCGCGGCGCGACGCGCAGCGCGACGCCATCGCCCACGCCATGGGGCCGGTGTGGGAGGCCAACCACGTGTGGCTGATCTTCGTAGTGGTGCTCCTCTTCACCTGCTTCCCGCCGGCCTACGCGGCGCTCGGCGTGGCGCTGTTCACCCCGTTCCACCTGGTGCTGCTGGGGATCATCCTGCGCGGCGCGGCGTTCGTCTTCCGCGCCTATTCGCCGCAGAGCATCCGCCGGCCGGAGCTTCCCGGGCGGCAGGCGCGGCGGTGGGGCGCGGTGTTCGGCGCGGCCAGCGTGATCACGCCGGTGCTGCTGGGGATGTGCCTGGGCGCGGTGAGCGCGGGCGGGGTGCGGGTGGCGGGCGGGGTGGTGGCGGTGGACGGCGCCGCGCCCTGGCTGCGGCCGCTGTCGCTGGCCACCGGCGGCTTCGCGCTGGCGGTGTGCGCCTACCTGGCCGCGGTCTACCTCGCGAATGAAACAGAGGGCGAGCTGCGCGGCGACTTCCGGCGCCGCGCGCTGTGGGCGGGCACGGCGGTGGTGGCGATGTCGGCGCTGATGCTGCCGCTGCTGCGCGCCGAGGCGCCGCACCTGTGGCATGGCCTGCTGAGCGCCCGCGCGGCGCCGGTGCTGGCGCTGGGGGTGGCCGCCGCGCTGCTGAGCGGGTGGGCGCTCTGGCGGCACCGCCCGCGGCTGGCGCGCACGGCCACCGTGGTCCAGACCACGTGCCTGATCGCGGGATGGGGGATCGCGCAGCACCCGTACCTCGTCTATCCCGACGTGACGGTGCACACCGCCGCCGCGGGCGAGGCCACCCTCCGCTTCGTGCTGTGGAGCACCCCCGCGGGGATGGCGCTGCTCCTCCCCTCGCTCTTCCTCCTCTTCCGCGTGTTCAAGGGCCCGTCACTGGCGCTCGCGGATGCGGAGGAGAGAGCGGAACGGTAGCGGACCTGGGGCGCGGCCTGCGCGAGCCAGTCCGATCCGCGCAAGACGTTTCGTCCCTTTGGGAGCAGTACACGAACGTTTCCGGGATCGGGCGGAAAGCAGAGACGCCGCGCTGCTCCTCTGCTCCGTCTATCTGATGCACATCGAATGGAGACAACATTTTCGTTGACCGATGGGTGTTGCCACGCGCAATTTGATGCCCCCCACCGCAGTTCACGCGGGTCTACACCCCCTACCTCGCGAGGCGCTCCATGATACGCCGAACCATCCTCCGCTCCACGCCGCTGATGCTGGCCGCGGCCACCCTGCTCTCCGCCTGCTCCGACCTGCCCTCGGAGCCGGCCATCCGCTCGCCGGGCGGGCCGGCGCTGACGGTGACGCCCACCAACGCGTTCGCCACCTTCGACGGCGGAAGCACGCATGCCTGCGGGGTAACCTCGGGCGGACAGGCGTGGTGCTGGGGGCGCAACAGCTACGGGCAGCTGGGCGACAACTCGTACGTCAACAGCCCGGTGGCCGTGGCCACGTTGCAGTTCGCTCTCAGCTTCTCGCAGATCGCCGCCGCCGACGCGCACACCTGCGCGCTGACCAGCTCCGGCGCGCCGTACTGCTGGGGGCACAACGCCGACGGCCGAGTCGGCGACAGCACCGCCATGAACATTCGCCCGACCCCCGTGGCGGTGTATGGCGGCCATACGTTCAGCAGCATCACCGCCGGCGAGGCGCACACCTGCGGGCTCACCTCGGGCGGCCAGGCGTACTGCTGGGGCGCCAACAACTACGGGCAGCTGGGCAACAACAGCACCAGCTTCCGCCGGATCCCGGTGGCGGTGCAGCAGCCCGTGGGGGTCACCTTCAGCCAGATCACGGCCGGGAAGTGGCACACCTGCGGGCTGACGTCGGGCGGCCAGAGCTATTGCTGGGGATACGGCGCCGCCGGGCAGCTGGGGTACGGGTTCACCTTCGGAGATTCGATTCCCGCGGCGGTCGACCAGCCGGTGGGCGTGACGTTCACCAAGATCAACACCGGGTACGACCACACCTGCGGCCTGACCTCCGGCGGAGTCGCGTACTGCTGGGGCGAGAACGGCAACGCCCAGCTGGGCGACAGCACCACCACCGACCGCTACACGCCGGTGGAGTCGCGCAGGCCCTCGGGCGTGACCTACAGCGACATCGCCACGGCGGGCTTTTCCACCTGCGCGATCGCCAACACCACGAACGTGCC
>DASWMA010000748.1:0-4848 GCA_036399995.1 Longimicrobium sp.
CAAAGCAGTTTCTGCTGACTCTGATGACTCTGCGTGAGATTTTTCTCGCTTGGCTTCCGAACCAACCTCTGCAACCGGGTATCAGCCGCCGCGCGCGGCGGCGGTACGCAGGTCGGCCAGCAGCGCGTCCAGGTCGTGGCCGTGGCGGGTGGCGACCTCGGCCAGCGGCCTCGCCCCGCCGCAGCAGGCGTCGATGCCGTAGCGCTGGAACACCTGCAGCGTGGCGGGGAAGCGGACGGTGACCTCGTTCACCGCCTGGCCGGGTTCGATCTCGATCGTGGACTGCATGGGGTCTCTCGGGTGGGGGTCAGCCGGCGGCGCGGGCGGAAGCCGGGCGCGTGGCGGCGGCGCGCTCCACGGTGGGGAGCGCGCCGGGGCGGCGGGCCGGCTCGTCGAGCGTGCGCCAGACGTTGTAGATGAACAGGAACGCGCCCGCGGCCGCCGCGCCGCCGCCCGCGGCCAGCAGCACCGAGCCGGCGCGCCACTGGTGCACGCGCACGATGAAGCCGCCCACCATGGCCGCCAGCCCGGCGTTGGCGATCCACACGTGCGCCGCGGCCGCGCGCCGGCTGTGCAGCGGGTGCCCGGTGAAACGCGGGATCACGTGGTACGCCACGCCGAAGATCATCATGCTCACGAACCCCAGCAGGTTGGCGTGCACGTGCGCCGGGCGGTACGCCACCGCGGCGGGCGAAAGCGCCATCCACACCCCCAGCACCACGCCGAAGCCCAGCCACAGCAGGCTGGCGCGGATGAAGCGCCGGACGAACGGATCGAGCATGGGACGGGTCTCCTGGCCCGGGTTCACGGCCGGTGCGGCACGCGGGGCGCGCCACGCTTCATATCTCGGGATATGGGCTCCTATCCAGCAGCGGGAGATCCCCTCCGGCGGCGTGGGGAGATCCCCGCGTGAAGGTGGTGCGAGCCTTGCGCGGAAGCCCTGCGGCGGCTAGAACATCCGCCCGTTCACATGTGCGTTCCACACGGGCAACCGGCCTGCGGGCGAGGGGATAGATGGAGCAGACTTCAGGGCCCACGCGGCTGATCTGGCGCGACGGCCAGCTGGTCGACTGGCGCGACGCCACCATCCACGTGATGAGCCACGTGGCGCACTACGGCAGCTCCGTGTTCGAGGGGATCCGGTGCTACGAGACCCCCGACGGCCCCGCCATCTTCCGCCTGCAGGAGCACATGCGCCGCCTGGCCGACTCGGCGCGCATCTACCGCATCCCGATGGAGTACTCGGCCGAGGCGCTGTGCGACGCGGCCGTCGAGGTGGTGGCGGCGAACGGCGTGCGCCACTGCTATCTGCGCCCGCTGGTGGCCCGCACCGGCGAGCAGATGGGCGTGCTCCCCGACGACCGGTTCGTGGAGACGTTCATCGTGGCGTGGATCTGGGGGACGTACCTGGGCGAGGGCGCGCTGGAGAACGGGGTGGACGCCTGCGTGAGCAGCTGGCGGCGCGCCGCGCCCGACACCTACCCGTCGCTGGCCAAGGCGGGCGGCAGCTACCTGAACTCGCAGCTGGCCAAGATGGAGGCGAAGGAGCGGGGCTTCGCCGAGGCCATCATGCTCGACAGCTTCGGCTACGTGGCCGAGGGGACGGGGCAGAACCTGTTCGTGGTGCGCGACGGCGTGCTGTTCACCTCGCCGATCTCGGCCAACATCCTGGCCGGCATCACGCGCGACAGCGTGATCCGCATCGCGAAGGACCTGGGGTACGAGGTGCGCGAGGAGAACATGCCGCGCGAGTTCCTGTACATCGCCGACGAGCTGTTCTTCACCGGCACGGCGGCCGAGCTCACACCGGTGCGCTCGGTGGACCGGGTGACGATCGGCGCCGGCCGCAGGGGGCCGATCACCTCCGAGATCCAGGACCGCTTCCTGGGGATCGCGCGCGGCGAGATCCCCGACCCTTACGGCTGGCTCACGCACGTTCCCGCGCACGCCGCCGCCAACGCCTGAGCCGGCGCCATTGCGGAGAGAACGGCAACGACGATCTCACGCAGAGCAGCAGAGGAGCAGAGGACCGCGCACGGTTCTCTGCTCCTCTGCTGTTTCTGCATGAGCCGGAAGGTTTACGGCTTCATGGCGGAGAGTCGCCGGATGAGACGGGGGCGGCGTCTTCCGGCATCACGCTGGTCTCCACGAAGAGGCCGGCGGTGAGGGTGCGGTGGACGGGGCACCTGTCGGCGATCTCGAACAGGCGCTCGCGCTGCTCGGCCGACAGCTCGCCGCCCTCGATCTTCAGCTCGCGCGAGATGCGGTCCACGCGCGGCTCGCGGTCGTCGCACTGCGCCTGGTCGACGCCGTGCACCTTGCCGTGCGCCATCCGCACCGTCACCTCTTCCAGCGGCCACCCCTTCCGCTCGGCATACGCCTTCAGCGTCATCCCCGTGCAGGTGCCCAGCGCGGCCAGCAGCAGGTCGTAGGGCGTGGGCCCGGCGTCGGCGCCGCCCACGGCCACCGGCTCGTCGGCCACCAGCACGTGGCGGCCGGCGCCCACCTCGGTGCGGAAGGTGCCGCCGGGGGTCACCGTCACCACGCGCCCCTCGCCGGCCAGCTCGTCCATGGTGAGCTCGCGCGGCTCGGGCATCCAGCGCGACGCCCACGCGGCGATCACCCGGCCGGCGTACTGCGAATCCTGCTTGCGCGTGAGCAGGTGGTCGGCATCGTCCAGCGACACGAAGCTCTTGGGGTGCCGCGCCGCCACCCAGATCTTCGTGGCGTTGTCGATCCCCACCGTCTGGTCGAGCGGCGAGTGAAGGACCAGCAGCGGAACGCGCAGCCCGTGGATCGCCTCTTCCATCCGCGTGCCGCGCAGGTCGTCGAGCAGCTCGCGCGTCACCCGGAACGGCCGGCCGCCCAGCTCCACCTGAGCCTCGCCGGTGCGCTCGATCTGCTCCAGCGAGTCGCCGAACATCCGCGTGGCGTGCCACGGGTCGAAGGGCGAGGCCACCGTGGCCAGCGCGGCGAGCGAGGGGATGGAGGCCGCCGCGGCCAGCGCCGCCGTGCCGCCCAGCGAGTGCCCCACCATCAGGCGGACGGGAAAGCCGCGCTCCGCCATGAACCGGGCCGCGGCGGCCAGGTCTTCCACGCACGCCGAGAAGTGGTGCTGCGAGAACTCGCCCCCGCTCTCGCCCAGGCCGGTGAAGTCGAAGCGCAGCACCGCCAGCCGCTCGTGCGCCAGCGCCCGGGCGATCTGCACCACCGCGGTGAGGGTGCTGGAGCAGGTGAAGCAGTGCGCGATCAGCGCGCCGCCCACCGCCTCGCCGTCGGGCGGCATCTCCAGCCGGCCGCTGAGCATGTGCCCGACACTGCCGGGGAAGGTGACGGGGATGGAGTGCATGGGCGCGCGGAACGGGTCAGGGGGCGGACGGCGGGCGTCACCCGCGAAGGATGGCGGGGCGGACCCTGCCCGGTCAACGCCGCGGGCCGTGACCCGCGGCTCCGGGATGCGGGGCGGTTACGGTGTACGGTGGGCGGCGGCCCTGACAGCGGGAGTGGGCGGATGCCTTACGGGGCTCTCGCCCAACTCCCGGCAGGCGCACCGGCGGGCGCGGAGCATCTTTCGTCCACAGCCACTGGCGCCCGAGCTGCGCCGCAATTGCCTGGGGAGGAAACGATGACCACCATCCGGGTGCTCCTGGTGGACGACCACGCCGTGATGCGCGCGGGCCTGCGGGCGCTGCTCGCCTCCGAGCCCGACATCCGCGTGGTGGGCGAGGCCGGCACCGGCGAAGAAGCCGTGGAGCAGGCCGAGCGCCACCGCCCCGACGTGGTGGTGATGGACCTGTCGATGCCGGGGATCGGCGGGCTCGCGGCCACGCGGCAGATCGCCGCGAAGGGGCTGCCCACGCGCATCCTGGCGCTTACGCTGCACGGCGAGAGCGAGTACCTTCTCCCCATGCTCGAAGCGGGGGGAAGCGGCTACGTCACCAAGAGCAGCGCCGACACCAGCCTGGTGGAGGCGATCCGCGTGGTGGCGCGGGGCGACGTGTACCTGGACCCCGGCGCGGCGCGGCTGCTGGTGAAGAACTACCGCGAGCCGAAGGACGCCGGCCGCGAGCAGCCGATCTCGCGGCTGAGCGCGCGCGAGCGCGAGGTTCTGGCGCTGACCGCCGAGGGGTTCAGCAGCGCCGAGATCGGGGTGCGGCTGGGGATCAGTGGAAAGACGGTGGAGACCTATCGTGAGCGTTTGATGGAGAAGCTCGGCCTGCACCACCGCAGCGAGCTGGTGCGCCTGGCGCTGCGCGAGGGGCTGCTGACCGCGCACATGGCCGCGTGACGGCGCACGTCTGGCTGGCGCACTTCCCGGTCGCGCTGATCGCCGTGGGCGCCGCGGCGGACGCGATCGGCGCCGCCACGGGGCGCCAGGGTCTCCGCAAGGGTGCGGGGGCCCTGCTGGTGCTGGGGGCGGCCGCGGCGCTGCTCACCTTTCTCACCGGCCAGGGCGCGCTGATGGCGGCCGGCGCGCGCATCGGCGCGGCGAACCCGCACGTGGAGACGCACACGCAGTGGGGCGGCGCGGGCGTGTGGCCGCTGGTCGCGCTGGGGGTGCTGAGGTTCGCGTGGCGGAACCGGCTCGACGGCGTGCACGGCTGGGCGCTGCTGGCCGCCGCCGTCGCGTCCGCCGCGCTGGTCATCGGCATCGTCGCGAGCGGCCTGTCCATCGCGCACGGCTGACGGTCCAGACGGCGGGAATCACACAGAGACACAGAGGCACGGAGAACTGCGAGGGGTTCTCCGTGCCTCCGTGTTTCTGCTGCGCCTCTCGGGGTCCGGCGGACCTATCGCCGCCTGGGTGGCTCGCACGCCCATCCGTCGCGGTCGCGGTCGAAGTGGTGC
>DASWMA010000749.1:0-13118 GCA_036399995.1 Longimicrobium sp.
GGCCGCGTGCCGACCACGTACAGCGGCAGGGAGCGTCCGCCGCCCAGGCCGCGCCGCTGGCCCACCGTGTAGCGCGCGTACCCCTCGTGCTCGCCCACCACCTCGCCGGCGGGCGTCACCAGCTTTCCCGGCGCCAGGGCCGCGTGCTCCCTCCCCAGCCGCTTCTCCAGGAAGCGCGGGTAGTCGCCGTCGGGCACGAAGCAGATCTCCATGCTCTCCGGCTTCTCGGCCGTCTCCAGCCCCAGCTCGCGCGCGATCTCGCGCACCTGCGGCTTGGTCAGCTCGCCCAGGGGAAAAATCAGCTGCGGCAGCATCTCGGGCGGCAACGCCCACAGGAAGTAGCTCTGGTCCTTGTTGGCGTCCACCCCGCGCAGCAGCACCGGCTCGCCGCGCTCGCCGGTGCCGATGCGGGCGTAGTGGCCGGTGGCGATGGCGTCGCACCCCAGCATCTTCCCGCGGCGCAGCAGGTCGCGGAACTTGGTGTTGCCGTTGCAGCGCACGCACGGGTTGGGGGTGCGCCCGGCGGCGTACTCGTGCACGAAGTCGTCGATCACGTCGCGCGTGAACTCGCGCTCCACGTCGAACACGTAGTGCGGGATCCCCAGCCGGTTGGCCACGGCGCGCGCATCCATGATCCCGTCGAGCCCGCAGCACGAGCGCGTGGGGCCGGCGAGCTCGGCCTCGGCCTCCTGGTAGCAGAAGGTCTTCATGGTCACGCCGATCACGCGGTGGCCCTGCTGCACCAGCAGCGCCGCCGCCACCGAGCTGTCCACGCCCCCCGACATCGCCACCAGGACGGTCTTCTTCTCCATCGCCCTCAGGTCCGTTCGCGCTTCCCAGGATCCCGCCGAATCCACCTGTTACACCGCAGGCCGCGCGCGGTGCGCGTCAGGGCTCAAGGTCCGCGCGCCCCACCTCGCCGTGCTGCAGCAGGCGCACCGGCAGCATGACCCACCCCGCCACGGCCCGTCCGCCCACCCGCGCCGGCCTGAAGCGCATGTCGGGCACGATGCGCCGCATGGCGTTCGCGAGCTCGGGCTGCGTCTCGGACATGATCTGGAGCGTGCCGGGCACGGGGCGGCCGTCGGTGCCCACGCGCAGGCGGAGCGTGACGTCGGCCCGGAAGCTGGGGCTGCGAGAGAGCGCGGGATACTCGCGGTGCAGACGCTGCTGCACGAACGCGGCGTTGATCAGCTCCGGAAACTCTTCGTTCAGGGGGCCGGGCACCGGGAGCGACGCCGCGAACGAGGACAGCAGCACGCCGCAGCTCGCCTGCACCAGCGGGAGGCGGCCGGGCGGCACCGGCATCCACGCGGCGGGGAGCTGGACGGAGTGCACCTCGCGGCCGGCCAGGAAGAGATCCGCCGAGAACCCGCGCACGCGGTGGCGCGCGCAGTCGATCTCCTCGCTGTCCACCTCGGTGTCGATGCTGTCGCCCTCCTCGCGCTGCACGGGCTGTGGGAACCGCGTGACCGTGTGCACCATGAAGGTCGAGTCGGCCGTGCGGACGATGCTGGCCGAATCGAGCGACATCACCACGCCCTCGCTCTCGGCCACCTTCAGCAGCGTGGACTGTGCCGCCTGCTGTGCCGCCTGCTGTGCCGGCAGCGTCTGCACGGCGGCCACCACGGCCGCGGTGGCGTAGACCAGGATTCCAGATTTCATCGGACGTTGGATCGAAGGGAAGGTCGGGAGGCGGAGCCGTCCCGGATCGAAACGGACGGGTGACGGGTCGACGAGCGGAGGAGGTCGCGCGGAGGTACGGGGCGCGTCGCCCGGTAGAACATTGATGCGGCACGGCGGCGGAAACAAGGGTTTCGCCGCCGTGCTGCGCAATCAGCCGCCGCCGCGCGCCTTCTCGTACTGCGCGATGAACCTCTCCGGCGGGGTGGCGGCGATGATGCGGCCGATGGCGTCGAGCGCCAGGTCGTCGGGGTGCTTGAAGCGGATGCAGCTCTTCCCCATGTCCAGCTTCTTGCCCGCCGCCTCGAACCCCTCGCGCAGCTCGCGCTCCAGCTCGAGGTCCTGGTACACGCAGGTGAGGTAGAACGCGTTGTAGTTCTTCTGCGCGGCGAGGCCGGCGAAGGCGAGCGGCTGGCGGTTGTAGGTGTTCGGATACCGCTCCAGCGGGATCCCGTAGCCGATCATCCCGAAGGCCATCGTCTCGCGGTAGCCCTCCGGCAGGTGGCGGAGAACCACGTCGCGGACGGCGGAGAGGGCGCGGCGCCGGTCTTCCGGCAGCTCGGCCAGGTACTCGTCGACGGTGGATGCGGCGCTCTTGGCCATCGTTCGGTCTCCGGTGGCGAGGATGGAGGATGGGATGATCAGGAAGCCAGCGTGCGGACACGCTCCACAACGGAGGGGAAGACGTCGAGCACGCGGTCGATCTCCGCGTCCGTGGTCCCCCAGCCCAGCGAGAAGCGCACGGATGGGCCCGCCAACTCGGCGGGGATCCCCATGGCGGTGAGCACGTGCGAGGGCTCCACCGCGCCGCTGGAGCAGGCGGAGCCGGAGGACGCGGCGATCCCCTCCAGGTCCAGCGACATCAGCATCGCCTCGGGGTCGGCGCCGGGGAGGGAGACGTTGCTCACAGTGGGGAGCCGCTCGGCGCCGGCCGCGTTCACCACCAGCCCGGGGATGCGCTCGCGCAGCCCCGCCTCCAGCCGCCCGCGCAGCGCGCCGATGCGCGCCATCGCCCGCTCGCGCTCCGCCTCGGCGGCGTGCGCCGCGGCGGCGAAGCCCACGGCGCCGGCCACGTCTTCGGTGCCCGGCCGCAGCCCGCGCTCCTGCCCGCCGCCGAACAGCAGCGGCTTCAGCTGCGTGCCGCGGCGCACGTACAGCGCGCCGATCCCCTTGGGCCCGCCCAGCTTGTGCGCGCTGAACGCCAGCAGCTCCACCGGCACCGCGTCGGCACGCACCGGCACCTTCCCCAGCGCCTGCACCGCGTCGGAGTGGAAGACCACGCCCGCCGCCCGGCACCGCGCGCCGATCTCGGCCACGGGCTGCACGGTGCCCACCTCGTTGTTCGCCCACATCACCGACATCACCGCCGGGCGCTCCGCCAGCGCCGCCTCCACCGCGTCCAGCGAGACCACGCCGTTCGCGTCCACGGGAAGGACGATCACCCGCGCGCCTTCATCCTCCGCCGCGTGGGCGCTGGCGAGCACCGCCTTGTGCTCGGTGGCGCCCACAGCGACCGGCGCCCCGCGCAGCTGCCGCGCGCGGCCCAGGATCGCCACCCCGTCGGCCTCCGTCCCCGCGCGGGTGAAGACGATCTCGCCCGGCGCGGCGCCGATCACCGACGCCAGCGTGGCGCGCGCCTCCTCGAGCGCCGCCCGGGCCTCCCGGCCGAAGCGGTGGATGCTGGACGGGTTGCCGAAGCGGCCCTCCAGGAACGGCAGCATGGCCTCGCGCGCCTCGCGGCGCACCGGTGCCGAGGCCGCGTAGTCGAGGTAGATGCCGGCGTCCGTCATCGCGAAACGGCGTGTGGAAGGTGCGTCGAACGAGCGGGGCGAACACGGGGTATCTTGCGCAGCAACAAACGGTTACGAAAACCTTGAGGCATTCTGTTCACGATGATACATTGCGGGTGTTCAGCCGTTTCTTCCCGCCCCGGGTGCCTATGATCCCACCGCTTCCCGCCGAACAGCCCCCGGTGTTCCGCACCACCGTGCACGGCACCGTGTTCGGCGACCGCGCGTCGCACGTGGACGAGGTGGCGCAGGGCGACACGCTGATCCTGATCCCCGACCCGCCGATGGAGGAAGACCCGGCGGTGTGGGTGCACCTCTCGGGGGGCGACCCGCTGGGCCACCTGCCGCCCGAGGTGAACCGCTGGCTGGCCCCCTGGCTGTTGCGCGGCGGCGCGGCCACCGCCACCGCGCTCAAGGTGCGCGGCCCCGAGGTGCCCAGCTGGAAGCGCCTGCTGATCGAGGTCCACTGCGCCGGCGCGTAATATAACGCCCGGCGGCGCTCCCGCCCCAGCATTCCGGACGGATGAACGACGGCGGCGCGGCACCCCCACCAGGGTCGCCGCGCCGCCGTCGTTCGTCCCTCCTCTGGCGACGTCACCCCGTTCAGCGCGAGCCCGGCGCGTTCCACTCCGCGCCGAAGCCGACGAACTCGCGGATCGGCATCGTGCTCAGGTCGTCTGCCGAAAAGCCTTCCGCGACGCGCTTCACGTGGAAGTCGCTGATGAAATCGCTGAACCGGTACCACACCATCGAGGCGCTCGGCAGCCGCGGTGCGTCGATCGATTCGAGGAACCAGTTCCTGACCTGGCGTACGAGCTCGGGCGGCTGGTTCTGGTGGTACCTCGCATCGATCCCGGCCAGGTCCGACACTGCCTTCGCGTACTCGAACGGCTGCGTGGACAGAACCAGGCAACGCTTGGTGCGGAGGCGGCCGGATCCGTACAGCCGGCAACCATAGTCGATCCCGAACTCGAAGGGCATGTTCATCCGGTAGAACTCGCCCTTCCGCTCCGCCCGGATGCGGGAGAGATCGTGGATGCCGAACCGGCACTCTCTCACCAGTTCGGAGATCCTGTCCAGCCGGGGCTCGGCGGAGTCCACGCGTTCGACGGCCATCCGCGGCGTGAAGCCCAGGAAGACGAGCGTGAAGAGAAGCGGCTGGAGAAGGGGAAGGTAGGAGGGATCGAAGGGGCAGTTGATGAAGACGTTCCGCTCGAAGCTGCCCCCTGCGTCCATTCGCGCTATCCAGAGGTGACGGGGTCAGGGTTCAGCGCAGGATCGGGAACGTTCACGACGTACTGGTCATGCGCCTGGATCGAACCATCCTGGCGGTGGATGAACAGCTCACCGCCGCGCGCCTGCACCACCTTCCGTACCCAGTTTACGGCGGCGGTCTTCCGGGTGAAGTGCCGCCATGCGCGCTGCGCCCCGTAACGCCGGACGCTCCATCCGCCGTTCAGGGCGGGGACTACATGGAGTGAAGTGCGAGCCGCCATCCGTTGCTCCTGTCTGGAGTGCGGATGAAAGCTAGGTGCTCGCGGCCTGCTCTTCAACCTGCGCAGCCGCCTCCCTTCATCGCTCACCGCGTGGATCCCACCCTGGCAGTGGTTCGCGATCGTCTGCATGCTGAGCATGATCCCCCCAATCCCCGGCCGCTTCAAATGAAGAAACTGTACACGGCCCTACTCTAATGACACACCCCGTCCAGAGTCAAGCGCCACGGCCGAAACTGGGCGCTTTTAGGCAACGTGGACACCACCACGGTGTGGCGCACACGAATCAGATGCTGCGCACGGGGAGCGCCACCACGTCGTCCACCTGCATCGTCTCGTGGACGAAGAAGGGCTCGCCGTATTCGGTGCGGATCAGCGAGCCGTAGCGGGCGGCGTGCATGCGCACCTGGTCGTACAGCGGCCGGTCGCCGCCGGGGAACACCTCGCCGCCCGAGGTCTTGCCGTCGAACTGCGAGGCGTAGCAGCGCACCGCCTCCATCTTGGTTTCCATGAAGGCGGTGATGTCGACCACAAAGCTGGGCTTCACGGCGTCTTCCCGATACGTCAGCGCGTAGAGCAGCTTGTGCGGGCGGTGCGGCTCGCCGGGCGCGGGGTACTTCGACAGCCCCGCCAGGAAGCACGCGTCGTAGGCGAGTTGGCTGGCGACGCGGTGGTCCGGGTGCCGGCCGGTGATGTAGGGGAGGATGACCACGCGCGGGCGGAAGGCACGGATGTACCCCGCCACCAGCCGCCGCGTCTCGTCGTTGTTGACCAGCCCCGCGTCCGGCAGCCCCGCGTTCCGGCGCGCGAGCACGCCGAGCACCTTCGCGGCCGCGTCCGCCTCCTGCCCCCGCAGCTCGGCGCTCCCGTCCGTGCCGCGCTCGCCCATGGTCAGGTCGAGGATCCCGGTGCGATGCCCCTGCGAGGCGGCGCGGGCCATCGTCCCCCCCACCAGCAGCTCCACGTCGTCGCGGTGCGCGGCGATGGCCAGCAGGTCCACGGCCGGGGCGAGCGGTTCGTCGATGTCGGTCACGTCGTCAGCCGTCGAGGTGGGTCAGCGCGGGGCGGGAGCGGCGGCGATGCGCGCTCGTTCCCGCAAAGGCGGCCAAGATGCCGAGCCCCCCCGCTGCGCGCAATCAGCGAACGAGCGAAGTACGAAAGTACGAGGTACGGGGTACGAAAACGGCGGGGGCCACTCGGGGGCACCCGCCGTTTCTCTCAGCACTCAGCACCTAGCACTCAGCACTTTCGCACTTCGCACTCACTCGTACCGCAGCGCCACCACCGGGTCCATCCGCGCCGCCTTGGCCGCGGGGTAGATCCCCGCGACGATGCCGGTGAGCACGGCCATCCCCAGCGAGAAGACGATCGAGCTGAACGGCACCGACGCGGGAATGGGGGTGAGCGCCCCCAGCAGCAGCGCGCCGCCGGCGCCGAAGAGGAGGCCGAACATCCCCCCGATGAAGGTGACCGTCACCGCCTCCACCATGAACTGCCACAGGATCTCGCCGCGGCGCGCGCCCAGCGCCTTGCGGACGCCGATCTCGCGGGTGCGCTCGGTGACCGAGATCATCATGATCCCCACCACCCCCACGCCGCCCACCATCAGCCCGATCCCCGACAGCACCATCATCACCAGCCCGATCGCGCCGGTGATCTTCCCGATCAGGTCGGCGAACGCCTCCTGCCGCACCAGGGCGAAGTTGTTCTCCTGCCCCGGCTTCAGCCGCCGCAGGGTGCGCAGCGCCACCGTCACCTGGTCCATCGCCTGCGCCTGCGTGTACCCGGCCGCGGGCACGATCCACAGCTCCAGGAAGTCGTCGTACACGGGGAGGTACTTGAGCGCGGCCGTGGCCGGCACCGTCACCCAGATCGGCTTCCCCCCCTGGAACAGGTTGGGCTTGGGGCGATACACCCCCACCACCCGGAACTGGCTCCCCTCCAGCCGGATCAGCTCGCCCACCACCGCGCGCCCCTCGCCGAAGGCGCGGCGCGCCACCTCTTCGGTGACCACCGCCACTGGGGTGGCGGCGTTGTCGTCGCCCGGGAGGAAGTTGCGCCCTTCCACGAAGTCGCCGAGGGTGTAGCTGGGCCACTCGCTCCCCAGCCCCTGCACCGACACGCCGGTGAGCTCCTTGCTGCGGACGCGAAGGGTGGCGCTCCCTCCCACGGCGGGGGTCACGCTCTCGACCGCGGGGAGCTGCGCCAGCGCCGCGGCCTCGGTCATCCGCAGCTTGGGCTTCCCCTCCCAGGGCGGGCCGCTGGCGCTGATGCGCACCTGCGTCTGGTCGAAGCGCGCCACCTGGAAGTTCTCGGGGCCGATCGCCTCCATGTCGGCGTTGATCCCGCCCTGCACGCCGTTCATGATCGCGCCCATCCCCGTGACCGTGGCCACCCCGATCCCGATCCCCAGGATGGTGAGGAAGGCGCGGACCTTGTCGCTGCGCAGCGAGTCGAGGGCGATCTGCACCCCCTCGAAGGTCGATTGCAGGTTCATCGCCCTACTCCGAGCGCAGGGCCACGATGGGGTCGAGCCGCGAGGCGCGCCACGCGGGGTACACCCCCGAGACGACCCCCACGCCCACCCCCAGCGCCACGGCCAGCCCGATCGACCACCCGGCCACGCTGGCGGGGAGCGGCGTCCCCGCCTCCACCGCCTTGGCCAGCAGCACCCCCGCCCCGATCCCCAGCACCGCGCCGAGGCCCGACAGCGTGGACGACTCGAAGAGGAACTGCAGGAGGATGTCGCCGCGGCGGGCGCCCATCGACTTGCGGATCCCGATCTCGCGGGTGCGCTCGCTGACCGACACCAGCATGATGTTCATGATCACGATGGCGCCCACCACCAGCGAGATGCTCACCAGCGCGGGGAGCGCCAGCAGCAGGATGGTGCGGATCTTGTCCCAGAAGCCCAGGCTCTCCTCGGCCGTCTCCAGCTCGAAGTCGTTCGCGTCGGCGGGGCGCAGCCGGTGGCGGATGCGCATCCAGCTCTCCAGCTCGGCCTTGGCCAGCGCCACCTGGCCGTCGTTGGCCACCTTGAAGGTGATCTCGTCCACCGTGTTCTTGCGCCCGTTGTTCACGAACCCGTTCAGGTCGGAGCGGATCGGCGCAATGGCCACGTTGTCGAGCGACATCCCGAACAGCTTCCCCTGCTTCTCGATCACCCCGATCACGCGGTAGGGGAAGTTCTGCAGCCGGATCTCCTGCCCCACGGGGTTGCGCCCCTCGAAGAGCGCGGTGGCCACGTCCTGCCCGATCACCACCACCGGCAGCCCCAGGTCGGCCTCGTTGCGGCTGAAGGCGCGCCCCTGCTCCAGCGCCATCTCGCGCACCTGGAAGTAGCTGGCGGTGGCCCCGGTGATCCACACGTTCTCGGCCTCGCGGCCGCGCGGGCCCAGCGCCTTCCCCGTGTTCATCGCCGACAGCGCCAGCACCCCCGGCGTCTCCATCCGCTCCTCGAGCCACACGGCGTCGTCGAAGGAGAGCCGCGGGCGGCGGCGCCAGTCGCGCCACTGCGCCTCGTCGCCGTCGGTCACGATCGACGGACGGCGGCGGAGGGTGACGGTGTTCACGCCGTAGATGGCGCCCTTGAACTCCTTCTCGACGTACTGGTTCATCCCCTCGATCAGGGTGATCACCGCGATCAGGAAGGTGACCCCGAACACGGTGCCCAGCACGGTGAAGAAGCCGCGGAGCTTGTGCGCGCGGATCGCCTCGAAGGCCATCCGCAGCGCCTCGAACGTGCGCATGTCAGGCCCCGGTGAGCGCCGGCACCGGGGCGGCCGCCTGGCGGCGCGGGGCGCCGTGCTGCATCTCGTCGCTCGAGATCACCCCGTCGCGGAGCGTGACCACGCGGTGCGCGTGCGCGGCGATGTCGGGCTCGTGCGTCACCATGATCACCGTCTGCCCCTCGGCGTGGAGGCGCTCGAACAGCGTCATGATCTCTTCGGAGGTGCGCGAGTCGAGGTTCCCCGTGGGCTCGTCGGCCAGGATGATGCTGGGGCGGGTGACCAGCGCGCGGGCGATGGCCACGCGCTGGCGCTGCCCCCCCGACAGCTCGTTGGGGCGGTGGTCGAGCCGGTCGCCCAGCTCCACCGACTTGAGCGCGGCGGCCGCCCGCTCGCGCCGCTCCTTCGACCCCACGCCGCCGTAGACCAGCGGCAGCTCCACGTTCTCGAGCGCGGTGGAGCGGGGGAGGAGGTTGAAGGTCTGGAAGACGAAGCCGATCTCGCGGTTGCGCACCCGCGCCAGCTGGTCGTCGTCCATCCCCGCCACGCGGTTGCCGTTCAGGATGTACTCCCCCGAGGTGGGCGAGTCGAGGCAGCCGATCAGGTTCATCAGCGTCGACTTCCCCGACCCCGAGGGGCCCATGATGGCCACGTACTCGTTGGGGTGGATCAGGAGGTCCACGCCGCGCAGGGCGCGCACCGTCTCGGCGCCCATCTGGTAGTGCTTCTCCAGGCGCCGCGTCTCGATCAGCGGGGTGCCGGCGCTCATCGCTTCCCCCGGGCGGCCCCCGCCGCCGGGGCCGGGGTGCGCACCGGGTCGCCGTCTTCCAGCTCGCGCACCGCCTGGAACGAGCCGGCCACGATGGTCTCGCCCCCCTTGAGCCCGCGGGTGACCTCGAAGTACTCGCCGCCGGTGATGCCGACGGTGACCGGGGTCCACTCGGCCTTGCCGTTCACGATCACGAACACCCCCTGCACCTCGGCGCTGGCGCCGCGGCGGGCCTCGGCCTGCTGCTCGGCGGGGGCGTCGGGCTGGGCGTCGCCCGCCTTGAAGCGCTTGCCGGCGCTGTCGCGCACGGTCAGCGCGATGATGGGCACGGCCAGCGTGCCGGTGCGCGTGGCGGTGACGATCTCGGCGGTGGCCGAAAGGTCGGGGCGGAGCTCGGCGGGGGGATTGTCGAGCGTGATCACCACCTCGTAGTCGACCGACTGCTGGTCGCCGGTCTGGCTGGCGCCGGCGGCCTGCACCGCGCTGTTGCCGATGCGGGTGACCCGGCCGGTGAACACCCGCTCGGGGAAGGCGTCGATGCGCAGCGAGGTGCTGTCGCCCACCTCGATGGCGGGGACGTCGGTCTCGTCCACCTTGACCTTGGCCTCCATGGCGCTGGGGTCGGCGATGGTGAGGAGGAGCGAGCCCGGGTTGTTCATGGTGCCGATGATCGCCGTCTCCCCCTCCTGGATGTTGAGGCGGGTGACGCGGCCGGTCATCGGCGCGCTGATGGTGGTCTTGCGCAGGTTGTCGCGCGCCTGCGAAAGGGTGGCCTGCGCCTGCTGCACCGCGAAGGTGGCGGCCTGCACGGTGGCCGCGGCCACCTGCGCCTGCGTGCGGGCGTTGTCCACCTCCTGCGCGGCGATCAGGTCGCGCCCCTGGGCCAGCTGCTCGGCGCGGCGCAGGTCGGCCTGTGCCTTGAGCTGCTGGGCGCGCGCCTCGGCGTGGCGGGCGCGGTTCTGCGCCACGCCGGCCTCGGCCTGGTTCACGGCGGCCACGTACTGGCTGGGGTCGATGCGCAGCAGCAGGGCGCCCTTGTTCACCCACTGCCCCTCTTCCACGGCGAGCTCGATCACCCGGCCCGAGATGTCGGCCGAGATGTCGACCTTGCGCTTGGGCTGGATCTTCCCGCTGGCGGTGACGGTGGACACCAGCGCGCGGCGGGCCACGGTCTCGGCGCGCACCTCGCGCCCCGCGCCCTTCCCCTTGCCGCTGACCGCCACGGCGCCCAGCCCCCCCACCGCCACGACCACCCCCAGGGCGATCAGGAGCTTCTTCATCTTGCTCACCGGTTGGTTATCCGAAAGTGCCGCGTCAGCGCAGCGGGCGGCCCGCCAGGGCCTCGAGCGCCGCGAGCGACTTGTGGTAGTTGTAGACGGCGTCGATGCGTGCCTGCTCGGCCAGCGCCAGCGAGGTCTGCGCGTCGGTGACCTCCACCGAGCTGGCCACGCCGAAGCGGAAGCGTTCCTGCGCCAGGCGCAGCTCCTCGTTGGCCTTGGCCACCACCTGCTCCTGGAGCTGCGCGGTCCTGTACGCGGTCTGCAGCGACAGCAGCGCGGCGCCCAGGTCGGTGCGCAGCTTCAGCTCCTGCGAGCGCACCGCCAGCCGGGCGTCTTCCTCCTGCACCCGCGCCTCCTCGATCTGCCGCTCGCGGGCGTAGCCGTTGAACAGCGGAAGCGACAGCTGCAGCGACGCCGCCATGGGCTGGCTGCGGTAGCCAAAGGGGAACGCCGGGTTCCGCGCCTCGACGCCCTGGCGGATCTGGTTCAGCACCAGGGGGTTGCTCACGTCGAACTTGGCGCAGTCGTCGAGGGGGGCCCCGATCAGGGCGGAGAGCTGGTTCCCGAAGAAGCAGTTGCCGAACGCCTGCTGGGTGGCGACGCTGTCGTTCCGGAACACCGCGTCGAGGTCGCTGGAGCGCGACACCCGGCCGCTGAAGCCCACGCTCAGGCTCAGCGACGGGAGGTACTGGGTGCGCGCGACGCGCACCCCGGTGCGCGCGGCCTGCATGGTGGCGCGGGCGGAGAGGAGGTTGGGGTTCCCCTCCATCGCCAACCGCTGCAGCTCGTCGACCGTCCAGGTGGGCTCGAACAGCGCGAAGGTGGAAGCCAGCCGCGTGTCGGCGGGGATCTCGCGCCCCATCACCAGCCCCAGCCGCAGCAGCTCGGTCTGGTAGGTGTTGCGGCGCTGCAGCACGTTCACCTCGGCCGTACCGCGGTCCACCTCGGCGCGGCGCAGGTCCAGCGGGGTGCCTGCGCCCACCTCCAGCCGCGCGCGCGCCAGACGCTCGTGCTCCTGGGTGCGGGCCAGCTCGCGCTGCGCCTGCTCGGCCTGTTCCCACGCCTGCAGGGCGGCCAGGTACTGCTGCCGCACCTGGCTCACCAGGTTGGCCTCGTAGCCGATCACGCGCTGCACGGTGGCGCGCTCCTGCGCCCGGGCCAGCCGCGGCTGCATCAGCTTGGAGCCGCTCAGCTGATAGCCGAAGTTGAGCGAGTAGTTCGACTGGAGGGTGGCCGTGGACACCGTGCCGAGCTGCACCGCGCCGTAGCTCTGCTCACCGGCCGCGATGTAGCCCAGCGAAGTGCTCGCGTTGGCCGAGGGGAGGAAGTCGAGGCGCGCCTGGCGCACCGCCGCGCGGGCGGTACGGGTGTCGTTCTGCTGCTGCAGCAGGTCGGGGTTCCCCTCGCGGGCCGTGGCCACCGCCTGCTCCATGGTGAGCGGCGGGCCCTGCGGCACCTGCATCACCAGCGGCGGCGGCGGCGCGGTGCGCGGAGCCGCGGGCGCCGGGGTCTGCTGCGCGGCGGCGGGCGCCGCGGCAAGGGCGAGCACAAGGGCGGCGGCGCACTCGCGCCGGAAGTGTGTGTGATTCATCGTCTGGTTCTGCGGTTGTGCTGCGAGGGGGGGCGCCTTGGCTCCCGTCGGGGAGTACGGCACCGTCCCGGAAAGGTTTCAGCGTCAGCCGGCGCGCGACTTCATCATCTCGCCCAGCAGGCCCATCGCCACGAAGACCCCGAGCTGCAGCGCCACCAGGACGGCGGCGGCGCCGGCCCAGCCGCGGCGGCGGTTCACCACCGCCCCGCCCAGCGCCAGCAGCACGATCAGCCAGAGCCCGAAGGGGCTCAGCACGTGCCCCACGGCCGAGAGCACGGGGCCGGGGTCGTCGCCCATCAGCAGCGTGGCGTCGAGCACCACGTCGAGCCGGCCGCTGGCGTACTGCAGCGCGGTGACCACCCCATACCCCAGCGCGCTCACCAGGAAGGCGTGGCTGGCCACCGCCAGGTACGAGGCGAAGGGTGCGTTGCCGCCCATCATCACCCCGTACACCAGCGCCAGCAGGCTGGCCGCCACGATCACCCGGAGGAACATCCAGAACGCCAGCCCGACGCCGCCGATCACGCTCTGCAGGAGCATCTGCTGCTCCATCTGCCCGGCGGTCGGGAGGTTCGGCTGGCCCATCTCGCTCATCTTCTGCAGCGCGAATTCGGCCATTTCCTGGTCGCTGATGAACAGCGGCCGCAGGGCCATCAGCACCACCAGCAGGGCCAGGTTCACCACCACCGGCCCCAGCCAGGGCGCCCGGCCCTCGCGGAACTGCTCGAAGACCCTGGTGGGGGCGAAGATGGTGTCCACGATGCGCGAGGCCAGCGGGGCGGGG
>DASWMA010000750.1:0-3713 GCA_036399995.1 Longimicrobium sp.
TCCCACGCGGTCCGCTACCCCGTTCTCGCCCCCCACGATGCGGAAGATGCCGCTGCCGATGGTGGAGCCCACCAGCACCGCGGCCGCGCTCCACAAGCCCAGCCGGCGCGGGAGGCGGTCGACGGCCGCCGCGGCGGCTTCGTTCATGGGGCCCGAGATGCGGCGACCTTCGTGGGACAGACCGGGGCCGGACGTTGGTTGGGCCATTCGTCTGGGGATGGGGCGCGGGGTGGGCCTGCATGGGGATCGAGCGAAGGTTACAGCCGCGCGGCGGGGGGGACAAGCGGGGTGGGATGAAGCGTGGGGACGGCGAACGGCCGGTGAACGGCAACAGGTGCGTGAGTGCGCCAGTGCGGGAGTGCGTTCGGGTCGGGCGGCGGATCGAGGCGAGGCGCGTTTCCGCGGCGTCGCGGGCCCTCTCCCCGCACGCAGCTTCGCGCGTGCTGCCCCTCCCCCAAAACTGCCTGGGGGAGGGGCGGGCTCGCTGTCGCTCGCATCTTGTTTCGGCTGCGTCCGTGCCCTGGGGCTGGGCACTGGGGACCGGGCACTAGGCACTGGGGGACTGAGGACTGGACCGAGCACCCAGCACCCAGCACCTAGCACCCAGCACTCCCCGCGCGAATCAGCAGATGTCCGGGATCGCCTGGCCCGGGCCCGTCGGCTCGCACTCGGGCGGGTCGGTGGGCTCGGGGGCGGGGGGGACGTACTGGTCGGTGTACCACCAGTTGTGCTTGTTGTACACGGGGCCGCGCGGGCCGCTGGTGCCGTCCACGTTCCCCACCTCGCCCCAGCGGCCGGAGTAGCGGATCCACTCCTGCCCCGCCATCGGGCTGAAGCGCTCGCCCACGTTCACGATGCCGCCGCCCTGCAGCCCGGCGTCGTAGCCGCGGCCGCCGGCCCAGGTGAACCAGCGCTGGCTCACGTTGGTCCAGCAGTTGGGCGGGCCCATGTCCTGGCTGTCGCAGGTGGCCTGCGACGGGTAGTTGGCGTGCGAGCCGTCGGCCACCCACACCTGCGGGTGCGTGCCGTACCAGGTGAGCTGCCAGGGGGCGTAGGCCACCAGGTTGTCGTGCTGCGAGTACCACACGGTGTTCACCTGGTCGGCCGCGTCGAGGCGCACGTTGACGTGCTCCCAGTCGCCCTCGTGGTTGGCGCTGCTCACGTAGTCGTTGTAGGGATAGAAGAACCAGTACTGGATGCTCACCCCGCCGATGTTGTTGCGGTAGGCGTGCGCGTACACGATCCAGCCGGCGGCGCCGGAGTGGATCCCGGGGTGCACCTGGTCGTCGGTGCCGGCCTGCAGGAAGAAGTGGTCGTCGGGGTGCCAGCTTCCGCTGGAGTACTGCACCGGGTCCTGGTGGCTGCACCCGCTCCACCCCAGCGTGAACCGCCGGTGCTGCTGCGAGATCAGGCTGCCGGTGTTCACGTAGCCGAAGTCGAGCACCGCGTGGTCGGGGCAGCTGTTGTGGTGCATCCGCATGCGCACCTGCGGAAAGTACCACTGCACGTTGGCCGGCCACGTCCAGTCGCCGGTGACGGAGCCGGCCTGCGCGCGCTCGATCAGGTTGGGCATGTACAGCAGCGGCGCGTACTGGTCGATCAGGTCGGCCTCGCGCCCGTCGTCGATGCCGTCCTGGTCGGCGTCGGTGTACGACAGGCTGCGCGCCGGCCCGCCCGCCGCGTCGCGCGCGGATGGCGTGGCGGTGGGCACCTGGTCGGAGCACCCCGCCAGCGCCGCGGCGAGGAGGATCCACCTTGCTGGGTTCTTCATGCGTACCACCTGTGGAACGGGGGAAACGGATGCGGTGCGAACGCGCCTGGCGTCCGCGCTCCAAGCATATGCCCCGTTTGACGATGGCTGGAACGGGCGAGGCGCGAGCGTGCTCCGCGGCGGCGTGGAACGGCTGGGTGGATGCGCGAGCGGCGGAGGAGGCACGGGAGGGTGGACCGGGGGTGGACGCGTCGGGCGCAGGCCGCGGGGGGCCCCCACCCCCGGCTCGCCAGGGCTCGCCACCCCCTCCCCCAAAACAGCCGAAACAACCCGGGGGAGGGACCCGGGCTCGCTTCGCTCGCGACTGGTTCGCGCGCGCTGCTGGAATCGCCGCGGGCACTCCGCCTCGGTTCGCATCGGTGCCGCGGCCACAGCCTCGCGCAGTTTGCGAGGCTTCCTGTCGTCGTAGCTCGTGGCTTCAGCCGCCCGTCACGAACCCCGACGAAGCGGCACGAACCCGTCCCCCCGCGCCGACCAGCCTCGCGTGGTTTGCGAGGCTTCGTGCAGTTCCAGCCCGCGGCTTCAGCCGCCCCGTACCAGCATCGGCCGGGAGCCGCGATTCAAGGGGTGGCCAGGCTCCTCCTCTTCCTCCCGCTCCCGCTCGTCCGCGGGCTCGTCGGCGGGCACGTCGTGGCCGCCGCCGCTGCGGATGAGCCGCGCGGGGTAGACCAGCTCCAGCAGCGGCGAGGTCATGAAGGTGGTGACCAGCGCCATCATCACCATCATGGCGAACACGGCGGGGCTGATCACCCCGATGTCGAGCCCGATGTTCAGGATCACCAGCTCCATCAGCCCGCGCGTGTTCATCAGCGCGCCGATGGCCGCGGCTTCGCGCGTGCCCATCCCCGTGAGCCGCGCGGCCACCGCCGACCCGCCGAACTTCCCCGCCACCGCCACCAGGATGACCAGCGCGCAGAAGCCCCACATCTCCGCACCCTCCACCAGCCCGATGCGCGTGCGCAGCCCGGTGAAGGCGAAGAAGAGGGGGAGGAGGAGGACCACCGTGACGTCTTCGAGCTTCCCCGTGAGCGCGTGGACGAACCCCTCGCCCTTGGGCATCACCGCGCCGGCCAGGAAGGCGCCGAACAGCGCGTGCACCCCCAGCGCCTCGGTGGCCCACGCCGACGCCAGCGCCACCAGCAGCACCAGCCCCAGCATGTCCTGCGTGAGCTTGCCGTCGCGCTGGTAGCGCCGCTCCAGCGGCGCCAGCGCGCGCCGCACCACCATCACCATGGCCACCACGTACACCGCCGAGCCCACGATCGTGGCCCAGGGCGGCAGCCCGTGGTCGGCGCCCGTGGTGCGCACGATGGCCACCACCACCGCCAGGATGCACCACGCCGTCACGTCGTCCACCGCGGCGCAGGCGATGGCCACGGTGCCCACCCGCGTGCGCGTGAGCCCGCGCTCGGTGAGGATGCGCGCCAGCACGGGGAAGGCGGTGACGCTCATGGCCGCGCCCATGAACAGCGCGAAGCCGGTGAAGGTGACCGACGAGTCGGACAGCCGCGGGTAAAGGTGCAGCGACAGCAGCGCGCCCAGCACGAAGGGAACCACGATGCTGGCGTGGCTGGTGACCACCGCGGTGTGGCCGCGCCCGCGCAGCAGCCGCGGGTTCAGCTCCAGCCCCACCAGGAACATGAACACCAGCAGCCCCACCTGGCTGATGGAGTTCAGGAACCCCAGCGACGCCGGGGGAAAGAGCCGGGCTGACACCGTGGGCGCCACCAGGCCCAGGAACGACGGCCCCAGCAGGATCCCGGCGACCATCTCGCCCATCACCTGGGGCTGCCCAATGCGCCGGAACAGGAGCCCCACCACGCGCGCGGCGATCACCACCACCGCGATCTGCACCAGGAGCAAGCCGATCTGTGGCATCACCGCCCCCCCGCGCCGGCGCGTACGGCGGTGAGCGCGGCGGGCGCGCACCCGGGCGAGTTCG
>DASWMA010000751.1:0-2212 GCA_036399995.1 Longimicrobium sp.
GCGACAGGTACCCCGCGGCGCGAGCCCACGGCTGGTTGGGAGCCAGCGAGAAGTCGCGCACGAGGTCCACCGCCGGCGTCGGGGCCGGGGTGGGGGCGGATGCGAGCAGGTCGGCATCGCGGAAGGTGCCGGTGGCGGCGAACGCCAGCGCGGCGGCGGGGATCAGCAGCAGGGCTGCCTTGCGGGGAACTGCCATTGGGTCTCCGGTGCGTGGGGAGGAGAACAGGGAGGGGCGCCTCCGCGGCGGAACGGGTCTGTGCGGGGGCGGTGTGGCACAACCATCGTAACCGCGGCTCCCGCAACGGCCAACCGCAGGATGTCGCGCGCGACAAGCTGCTGCTCGACGCTGTTGCACCGGTGCACGCGACTCGTCGAGGCGAGGGGCAGGGCTCGCGACCAAGGCGGCTGAAGCCGCAGCCACAACGACGGGAAGCCTCGCAAACCGCGCGAGGCTGGTCCCGGCGCGGTGCTGGGCGATGAAGCACGACCATCGAGGCCGCAGTCCGCGAAGGCGGACTTCCCGAAGCTTCAGCCGCCGGTTTCAACCGGCGGTGAACTGCACGAGGCCGTGGGCGCGGCACAGGTCCGGCCGTCCCGAAATCCACTCAGGCCGGAGATGCGGCTTCGGCCAGGGCCTCGAACACCGCGCCCACCTCGGCGGGCTCGCGGACGTACGCGGTGGCGGCGGTGTCCTCCGACGGGTGCTCGGCGACCAGGATTCCTTCGCCGGCGCCGGACCACTCGAGGAGCGCGCGGAAAGCGTCTTCGTCGGTACGGTCGTCGCCCAGGTACAGGACGGGGGCGCCGGCGGGGGGCTGCATCTTGTCCAGCAGGAAGAGCACGGCCTTTCCCTTGTTCCAGTCCACGTCGGGCCGCACCTCGATCACCTGCTTCCCCTCGGTCAGGTGCACGCCCGCCAGCGGCTCCACCACGCGGTGGACGATCGCGTGCAGCTCGTGCAGCACGTCGCGCGGGGAAAGACGGAAGTGCACCGACAGCGTGAGCCCCTTGTCCTCCACGAAGGCGAGGGGGATCGGGGCGATGGCGTCGGTCAGCTCCCCCAGCGCACGCTCGAGCACCGGGCGGGCGGCGGCGGCCTCGGTGTGCACGTGCTCCACGCCCGCCACGCTGATCTCCATCCCGTGGTTCCCCGCGTACGCGATGCCGGGGATGCCCGCGCGCTCGCGCACGTCGGCCAGCCCGCGGCCGCTCACCACCGCCACGGTCACCCCGGGAAGCGCCATCAGCCGCTCCAGCGCCTGCCGCGTGGTGGGGGGCATCTCCGCCAGCTCGGGGAGGGAGGCGATGGGTGCCAGCGTTCCGTCGAAGTCGAGCAGCAGCACCAGCGTTCCGGTGCGCCGCCATGCGTCGGCCCAGCCGCCGACCCGCTCCAGCGCGTGGGGAAGCATCCGTCTCCATCATCGGGTTGATCGCAGACCCGGCGGTTGCCCTGCCCCGCGCCCGCCGGTACGTTCCGCGCCGAAGCTACGGGATCGCCCGGGGTGCCGCATCCCCCGAGCCACCCGCCGTTCCACCACTCCGTACCCGTGCTTTCGCACTCCTCACGATGTCCTGGCTCGATCAGGTGAAGTTCGATGACCGCGGCCTGGTTCCCGTGGTGGCGCAGGACGCGCGCACGGGCGAGGTGCTGATGCTGGCCTGGGCCAACGCCGACGCGCTGCGGCTGACGGTGGAGACCGGCCGCGCCCACTACTGGAGCCGCTCCCGCGGCGAGCTGTGGAAGAAGGGCGACACCAGCGGCCACGCGCAGGCGGTGGAGGACGTGCGCCTGGACTGCGACGGCGACGCCGTGCTCTACCGCGTGGCGCAGACCGGCCCCGCCTGCCACACCGGCGAGCGCAGCTGCTTCCACCGCGTGGTGGAGGCGGACGCGCTGCAGGCGGCGCCGGACGCGCGCCCCGTGCTGGCGCGCATCGACGAGATCGTGGCCGCGCGCCACGCCGAGCGGCCCGAGGGGTCGTACACCACCTACCTGTTCGCGCAGGGGATCGACAAGATCCTGAAGAAGGTGGGCGAAGAGGCGACCGAGACGATCATCGCCGCCAAGAACGAGGGCCACGCCCAGCTCCGGGCCGAGTCGGCCGACCTGGTCTACCACCTGATGGTGCTGTGGCGCGCGAAGGGCCTGCCGCTGGACGAGCTCTGGGCCGAACTGGACCAGCGCCTCGCCCAGGCGCCGCGCGCGGGATCG
>DASWMA010000752.1:0-21320 GCA_036399995.1 Longimicrobium sp.
CAGCTCCATCGCTGCACGGACGGTGGGCGAGAGAATCTCGCCATTCGCTTCCAACTGCTCGACTATGCTCATGAGCCACAATATGTAGTGGCATTAGTGAACAAAGTCTACAACATCGTTACACCCCCCCTGAACGGTTACGCTGCGGTTTCAACCGCCCTTCGAATCGAAAGAAGAGGCTCCCAGCCAAATGCCTGGGAGCCTCTTCTCGTGATGCCCGGAGTCGGACTCGAACCGACAAACCCTTGCGGGTGGCAGATTTTGAGTCTGCTGCGTTTACCAGTTTCGCCATCCGGGCGATGCACCAAAGCTAACGCACCGTGGCGGCGGATTCAACCGCTCCCGCGCCGTTCCCGCTCTACCGCAGCGAGTCTCCGCCGGCGTCGTGCGCGTCCAGGATCTGCTGCGCGTACCAGGCGCGCTTCATCGCCCGCATCTGGTCGCCGGTGGCCATCGCCTCGCGCGCGCCACGCAGCAGGCGGCGGGCGCGGCGCATGTCGGGCGTGGGCTCGGGGTCCGAGTCGATGCGCTGCTCGGAGCGCTGCAGCAGCCGCAGCGCCACGCGCATCGGCGAATGGTCGCGCGCCGCCTCGCCGGCTTCGGCCAGCAGCAGGGCGGCGGCGCGCGGCTCGCCGCGGTCCAGCGCCGCCTCGGCCTGGGCGCGGAGCGCGGCGACGGCCGTCACCGCGCTGTCCAGCCCGGGGTAGCTCCCGGCGCGCAGGCGGTCGGCCGCGCGCGTCTCCCACTCGCGCACCGCCGCCAGCGCGCCCATCACCCGCGGCGCGGGCGGGTCGTGCGCCAGCGCGCGGGCGGCGCCCAGCCGCGCGCGGGCCTCCTGCTCCAGCCCGGTCTCCAGCTCCCCGCCCCGCCGCACCCTGGCCGCGTCGTGCACCATCGCGCGGATCCGCTGCGCGTCGGCCGGGGCCAGGTACGGCAGCCAGGTGCGCGCGTCGGGCATCCCCGCCGGCTCCGCCACGGCCACCCAGGTGCGCCCGCCCGCCTCGCGCGCGAACGACGTGGGAAGCGTGGGGCCGTCGCCGCACGCCGCAAGGGCGAGCGCGGCGGCCAGGCACGCCACGAACGGGGCGAAGTGTCTGCGGGAGCGGGGCATCCGAGCGTGGACAGGGGCCGGAGCGTGTGCCGCGGTGCGCGGAGGGAGACTCAGCAAGCTACTGTGGGGCTTGGGGTTGGTCAAGCAGCGCGCGGCGCGGCTCCTTGCCGCGCCCGCACCCGCGGGATAGCTTGACGGACGTTCGAACCAACGGCCCACGCACGGGCCCGCACACGCCATGCCCGCGGCCTGATGACCGACGAGCGCACCGCATACGACGAGAAGCTGGAGAGCATCCTTCGCACCGCGGCGCGCATCTTCGCCGAGAAGGGCTACCACCAGGCCTCGATCCGCGACATCGCACGCGCCACCGGGGTGAGCCTGAGTGGGCTGTACTACTACTTCGACAGCAAGGAAGAGCTCCTCTTCCTGATCCAGGACCACGCCTTCGGCACGCTGATCGCCAACCTGGAGCGCAACCTGGCGGGGGTCGAAGAGCCGCACCGCCGGCTGCGCGTGCTGATGGAGAACCACCTGCGCTACTTCATCGACGCCAAGGCCGAGATGAAGGTGCTCTCGCACGAGAGCGAGTCGCTGACCGGCGACTACCGCAAGCGGGTGAACGCCAAGAAGCGCCGCCTCAGCGAGATCGCGGCCGAGATCCTGGGCGAGCTGCGCCCCGGCGGCGGCGGCATCGACATCCGGGTGGCCACCTTCTCGCTGTTCGGGATGATGAACTGGCTGTACAACTGGCACCGCCCCGGCAACGACCCGCCGGTGGAGACGCTGGTCGACGACATGTACCAGATCTTCCTGAACGGCTACCTTCCCGACGGTGTGACGGTTCCCGACGAGCCGGCCGCCGCCGCGGGGCAGACGCAGCCGATCTGGCGGTCCGCCGAGTAAGCACGAAAGCACGCAGTACGGGCACGATCCGAGGCGACACGAGTACCGAGGCGAGGACCTTTCACCGATCCTGGAGTGACGATGGCTACCGCGACTGTTGAAGTGCCGCAGGAGACCGAGCAGAAGACGCTGGTGCACTACGAGGTTCAGGACGGCGTTGCCATCCTGACGCTCGACGACCCGCCGGCCAACACGTACACGCACGAGATGATGCGCCAGATCGACGCGGCGGTGCTGCGGGCGCGCTTCGACACGGGCGTGGACGTGATCGTGATCACCGGCGCGGGCGAGAAGTTCTTCTGCGCGGGCGCCAACATCAACATGCTCCAGAAGGCCGACCCCACCTGGAAGTACTACTTCTGCCTGCACGCCAACGAGACGCTCACCCGCTTCGAGCAGACGCCCAAGCTGGTGATCGCCGCGCTCAACGGCCACACGGTGGGCGGCGGGCTCGAGATCGCGATGGCGGCCGACATCCGCATCGCGCGGCGCGGCGCCGGCAAGGTGGGGCTCCCCGAGGTGGCGCTGGGCGTGCTCCCCGGCACCGGCGGCACGCAGCGGCTCACGCGGATCGTGGGCGTGTCGAAGGCGATCGAGATGATGGCCGAGGGGAGCAACTTCGACTTCGAGACCGCCGAGAAGTACGGCATCGTCAACAAGATCCTCGACGCCGAGGGGCGCGACGCCTTCCTGGCGCAGGTGCTGGAGTACGCGAAGCAGTTCACCCGCCCCGGCAAGGCCACCTTCGCGGTGGGCAACATCAAGCGCAGCTGCCAGACGGGCGGCGCGCTGCCGCTGGAGCAGGGGCTGGCGCTGGAGCGCGAGCTGCAGGCGCTGCTCTTCAACAGCGCCGATGCCAAGGAAGGCCTGACCGCCTACGTGGAGAAGCGCGCACCGCAGTTCACCGGCAAGTAAGCGGCGGAAGGGTTCATGCAGGGAGCCGGGCGGCAGCGCCCGGTTCCCTTCGTGTTTGTGGGGACGAAGTGCGAAAGTGCGAGAGTGCGAGAGTGCGAGAGTGCGAAAGTGCTGTGCGCTCGATCACTCCAAAGCGCACCGAAGCAGCCGCGCGAAGCGCCCCGCGTCCCTCCCCCAGGCTGTTTTGGGGGAGGGACAGGCGCGAAGCGCCAGGGAGAGGGCCCGCGGGGCTGGACAGCCGCGCTAAACTGATCTGCACCACGGATCATTCACAACCGACGATCGAAGAAGACGATGGCTACGACCGAGACCGAGGCGGCGATCGCACCGGGCAAGCTGTTCATCGGCGGCGAGTGGGTAGACGCGGCGAGCGGGAAGACGTTCGACACCGTCAACCCCGCCACCGGGAGCGTGCTCACGCAGGTGGCCGAGGGCGACCGCGAAGACGTGGACCGCGCCGTGGCCGCCGCCCGCCGCACCTTCGACGAGGGGAAGTGGAGCGGGATGGACGCCCGCAAGCGCGGCAAGCTCCTGTTCGCCATCGCCGATGCGCTGGAGGCGCGCGCCGACGACCTGGCGCGGCTGGAGACCATGGACAACGGCAAGCCCGTGCGCGAGGCGCGCGCCTTCGACGTGGAGGGCGCCATCGAGTGCTTCCGCTACTACGGCGGCTGGGCCGACAAGATCGACGGCGACGTGATCCCCGTGCCCGGGCCGTACCTCAACTACACGCGCCGCGAGCCGATCGGCGTGTGCGGGCAGATCATCCCCTGGAACTACCCGCTGCAGATGGCCGCGTGGAAGGTGGCCCCCGCGCTGGCCTGCGGGAACACCATCGTCCTGAAGCCCGCCGAGCAGACGCCGCTCACCGCGCTGGAGCTGGCGCGCGCCTGCGCCGAGGCGGGGCTCCCCGCCGGGGTGCTGAACGTGGTCGCCGGCTTCGGCGAAACGGCCGGCGCGGCGCTGGTGTCGCACCCCGACGTGGACAAGATCGCCTTCACCGGCTCGACCGCGGTGGGCAAGATCATCCAGCGCGAGGCGGCGGGCACGCTCAAGCGCGTGTCGCTGGAGCTGGGTGGCAAGAGCCCCAACATCGTCTTCGCCGACGCCGACATCGAGGCGGCGGTGCGCGGGGCCACCAGCGGGATCTTCTACAACACCGGCCAGGCGTGCACCGCGGGCTCGCGCCTCCTCGTTGAGGAAAGCGTGCGCGACGAGCTGGTGGAGAAGCTGGTGAAGCGCGCCGACAGCATGCGGCCCGGCAACCCGCTCGACCCCAAATGCCGGATGGGGCCGCTGGTGAGCCAGGAGCAGCTCGACCGTGTGATGGGCTACATCGAGAGCGGGAAGAGCGAGGGTGCCGAGCTGGTGTACGGCGGCGACCGCCCGGAGATCGAGGGGCACCGCGGCTTCTTCCTGAACCCCACCATCTTCGACCGCGTGAAGCCCGAGATGACCATCTCGCGCGAGGAGATCTTCGGGCCCGTGCTGGCGGTGACCACGTTCAAGGACCTGGACGAGGCGATCGCGATCGGCAACAGCTCGGAGTACGGCCTGGCCGCGGCGGTGTGGACCAAGGACGTGCGGAAGGCGCACCGCGCCGCCGCCGCGATCCGCGCCGGCACCGTGTGGATCAACATGTACCACACGCTCGACACCGGCTCGCCCTTCGGCGGCTACAAGCAGAGCGGCTACGGCCGCGAGCTGGGCAAGTACGCGCTGGACCTGTACACGCAGGTCAAGAGCGTGTGGGTGAACCTGGGGTGAGGCTGGGGATAGGGATAGGGACAGCCGTTGGCGCATCGCGGCTGGCCCTTCCCCGCTCTGCCGGAGGGGGATTTCTACGCGGAAGAAATGCCCGGCCTCGGCACCGATCCCAAGACCGCATCGAACCCAGGGCTCGTTATATTACACATCCTCGCACGTGATCCACACCCGAACTTCGTGGAGGGGCGTCCATGTCTACGGAAATGCATCTTACAGCCGTTTTCCAGAAGGTCCCGGAAGGCTACATCGGATGGGTACAGGAACTACCGGGGGCGAACACACAGGGGGCATCGCTCGATGAAGCACGCGAGAACCTTCAAGAAGCCGTGATGATGGTGCTGGAGGCAAATCGCATCCTTGCGGAAGAAGAGGTGGGGTCCAATGAGGTCATCCGTGAACCTCTCCTGATCCGTGCTGCGTGAAGCGGCGCGACATCATTTCACATCTGTTGCGCCACGGCTGCGAGCTACTGCGCGAAGGCGGCAGCCATAGCCTCTATGTGAATCGCAAGACTCGAAAGTCTACTGCTGTCCCACGGCATCGAGAGATCAACGAGTCACTCGCGCGCAAGATCTGCAGGGATCTGCAGATTCCCGAACCCTAGCATTCACTTGACCCCGGAATGACCGAAGCGCTGATCATCGACGCCGTGCGCACGCCGATCGGGCGGTACGCGGGCGCGCTTTCGTCCGTGCGGCCCGACGACCTGGCCGCCGCCGTCATCAAGGCCGTCGTCGAGCGCACGGGGGTGAACCCGAGCCTGGTGGACGACGTGGTGTTCGGGTGCGCCAACCAGGCCGGCGAAGACAACCGCAACGTGGGCCGCATGGCCGCCCTCCTCGCCGGGCTCCCCGTCTCCGTCCCCGGGCAGACGGTGAACCGGCTGTGCGGCTCGGGGATGGAAGCCGTCCGCAGCGCCGCGCACGCCATCAAGGCCGGCGAGGGGCGCGTGTTCATCGCCGGCGGCGTGGAGAGCATGTCGCGCGCGCCCTGGGTGATGCTGAAGCCGGGCGAAGGCTTCGCCCGCGGCGTTCCCGAGATGGCCGATTCGCTGCTGGGGTGGCGCTTCGTCAACCCGAAGATGCCCAAGGAGTGGACGGTGTCGCTGGGCGAGACGGCCGAGATCGTGGCCGAGGAGTTCGGCATCAGCCGCGAAGACCAGGACGCCTTCGCCTTCCACAGCCAGAAGCGCTCGTGCGCCGCGATCGCCGAGGGCCACTTCCGCAGCGAGATCGCGCCCGTGCAGGTGCCGCAGCGCAAGGGCCCGCCGAAGGTGGTGGACACCGACGAGCACCCGCGGCCCGACACCTCGCTCGAGGCGCTGGGCGCGCTGAAGCCCAGCTTCCGCGCGCAGAACGGCACGGTCACCGCCGGCAACAGCTCGGGGCTGAACGACGGCGCCGCCGCGCTCCTGGTGGTGTCGGACGAGGCGGCGGGGGAGCTGGGAATGCGGCCGATGGCGCGGATCGTGGCCAGCGCGGTGGCCGGCGTGGAGCCGCACCGCATGGGGATCGGGCCGGTGCCGGCCTCGCGGCTGGCGCTGCAGCGCGCGGGGCTCTCCGTGGCGGATCTCGGCCTGGTGGAGCTGAACGAGGCGTTCGCCGCGCAGTCGGTGGCCTGCATCCGCGAGCTGGGGGTGGACCCGGAGATCGTGAACGTCTCGGGCGGCGCGGTGGCGGTGGGGCACCCGCTGGGCTCGTCGGGGGCGCGCATCCTCACCACGCTGGTGCACGAGATGCGGCGCCGCGAGGTGCGCTACGGGCTGGCGTCGATGTGCATCGGCGTGGGCCAGGGGATCTCGATGATCGTGGAGCGCGTCTCGTGAGCGACGCCCCGGAGACGCGCGACTTCGTCCTCTACCGCGAGGACGACGGCGTCGCGTGGATCACGCTGAACCGTCCCGACCGGCTGAACGCCTTCGCGGGGACGATGCGCGACGACCTGCGCGAGGCCGTGGAGCGCGCGTCCGACGCCCCAGACGTGCGGGTGGTGGTGATCACCGGCGCCGGCCGCGGCTTCTGCACCGGCGCCGACGTGGAGGTGATGAGCGACCTGGTGGCGCGCGGCGACGCCGAGACGTTCGAGGGCTACGTGCAGGCGGGGATCCGCGCGGTGCAGGCGCTGCGCGCGTGCCGCAAGCCGGTGATCGCCGCGGTGAACGGCGTGGCGGCCGGGGCCGGCGCGTCGCTGGCCGTCGCCTGCGACGTGCGGCTGGCGAGCGACAAGGCGTCGATCGGCTTCACCTTCAACCGCATCGGCGTGCACCCGGACTGGGGGGCGAGCTATTCCCTCCCCCGCCTGGTGGGCACGGGCCGCGCGGCCGAGCTGGTGCTGAGCGCGCGGATGGTGGACGCGGCCGAGGCCGAGCGCATCGGCCTGTTCCAGCGCGTGCTCCCGGCGGACGACTTCGAGGCCGGTGTGCGGGCGTTCGCGCGCGAGCTGGCCGACAAGCCGCCGCTGGCGCTCTCGGCCGCGAAGCACACCCTCTCCATCAGTCCCGACCAGAGCCTGGACCGGATGATGGACATCGAGCGCGAGGCCCAGATGCGCCTGTTCCGCAGCGCCGACGTGCGCGAGGGGATCACCGCCTTCAACGAGAAGCGCAAGCCGGTGTTCCGGGGGGAGTAGAACCGGATAGGGCGTAATGGCACCCATGGGATTGACCGCTACCAGATCAGGACTTAATTATCGTACGTCTGGTTTTTGATCCCATCATCGCCATCCCCGGGAGGCCCGCATGCGCAAGATCAAGCTCGAGTTGGAGATGCTGGACGTGCTGTCGTTCGTGACCGACGCGACGGCGGAGGAGCGCGGTTCCGTGGAGGCGCACGTCGGCTCGCGCTACTGCGACACCATCAACCGCACCTGTGACGGGGCCGAAACCTGCGGCGGCGAGACCTGCGGCGTGGCGTACAGCTGTGCCGCGAGTTGTGGCGCGTGCGACACGTACGAATGCACGGGCGAAGGTTCCACGATCGGCACGTATGAAACGAACCAGAGCGGGATCGGCTGCGGCATGTGACGATGCCGGTCGTACCGTACCAGACGCCTTCAAGGCGCTGGCACGAACGGGAGACGAACGGCCGCCGGGTTCCATCCGGCGGCCATTCGCCATAGCCGGAGGTCGCCGTGATGATTGATGCCCCTCGCGCGGCCCATTATCCTCCGGTGGCGCGAAGCGTTCTGCGCTCCTGATCAACCTGCCGGGGAGGACGTGATGAAGAGGCGGAAGCTCAGCGTCGACGAGTTCGGCGTGGAGACGTTCGAGGCGGGGACCAACCCTGTGGCCGTGGCGCGGGCGCAGCCGATCTCGGGCGGCGGCTGCACCGTGTGGACCACCTGCTCACCCGGGTGCGACACCACCGTGTTCACCACCGACAGGCAGTGAGGCGGGCGCGGCGCTCACACTGAACGGCCGCCGGGGAACGCCCCGGCGGCCGTTTTCGTCGTCCCTTGCCCCGCCCACGCGCTACGGACGCGGCGCCGTGCGCATCGAATCACCCCGTGCCGGGCGGGGTGTCGTGCACCACGGCCAGCCGCCCGGGGCGCGGCCGCGGCGGCCGCCGCCCACGCTGTCCCGGAACAACGGCTCCATCCCGCCGCGCACGGTGCTGCCTCCGCGGCCGGGGGCGTCGCGGCGGCGGCGGCCGCGCTGCTCCCGCTGCTCGGCGGCCAGGGTGCAGACGCCAGCGCGCTGCTCGGGGGTGAGCACCGCCTGCACGCCCGCCAGCGCGCGGTGGTTGTTGTCGCCCATGCGGTTCAGGATGGGGATGAACCGCTGGGTCTGGAACTCGCTGCGGGGTGCACGGATCGGCCCGCCGCCGCCGGAGTTGGTCAGGGTGCGCAGCGTGTCGGTGAGCGGCCGGTTCTGCTCGCGCACCGCCTCGGCGATGCTGTCGAGCGCGGTCACCTGCTGCGAGGTGAGGTTCAGCCGCTCGCGCGCGCCGATCAGCGCGAACACGGAGGGCATCTGCGCACGGCGCACGGCCGCCACCAGCTCCCGCTGCAGCGAGTCGCGCCCGATCAGGGGGCCCGGGCGGGAGCCGGCTTCCAGCACCGATTCCTGCGGGCCGGCGCACGCTGCCACCAGCAGCGCGGCGAGGGTGGAAAGTGCGATCCGCATCTTCATCGACGTCTCGTTGTCTGGAATCGAAGGTTTCCCGGCGTCCTCGGCGTGACGCCCGCGGCTTGCACCCGCCGCATCCGGCGCGGATCTTCCCGCCCATCTCGCGGTTTCATCCACGCCCGACGGAACAGACACGTGAACGCCCGCCGCACCCTATTCCCCGCCCTGCTCGCCCTCACCCTCCTGGGGCCGGCGGCCGCCGCCGCGCAGGAGCGCCCCCGCGCGCGGGAGGCCGGCGTGGTGGTGGGGATCCTGCCACCGGGGCCGCTGAACGCCATCACCGACGTGGCCGGCGTACGCGTGGGGCAGGTGACGCTGCACCACGGCGACTCGGTACACACCGGCGTCACCGCCGTCATCCCCCACGAGGGGAACCCGTACCTGGAGCGGGTGCCCGCGGCGATCCGCGTGGGCAACGGCTTCGGCAAGCTGCTGGGGGTCACGCAGGTGCGGGAGCTGGGCGAGCTGGAGACGCCCGTGCTGCTCACCTGCACGCTGTGCGTGTGGAAGGCGGCCGACGCGATGGCGGCGTGGATGCTGGCGCGCGAGCGGATGGGCGACGTGCGCTCCATCAACCCCGTGGTGGGCGAGACCAACGACGGCGCGCTGAACGACATCCGCCGCCGCCCGATCGCCCCCGACGACGTGGTGCGCGCGCTGGAGTCGGCGAGCAGCGGGCCCGTGCAGGAGGGCTCGGTGGGCGCCGGAGCGGGGACGGTGGCGTTCGGGTGGAAGGGCGGGATCGGCACCAGCTCGCGGCGGCTGCCGCAGGGGGTGGGCGGGTACACGGTGGGCGTGCTGGTGCAGAGCAACTACGGCGGCGTGCTCACCATCAACGGCGCGCCGGTGGGCCGCGAGCTGGGGCGCTACTACCTGCAGCGCGAGCTGGCGCCCCCGCAGCAGGGCCCGGCCGACGGCGCCGACGGCAGCATCATGATCGTGGTCGCCACCGACGCGCCGCTGGACGCCCGCAACCTCGACCGGCTGGCGGCGCGCGCGCTAAACGGAGTGGCACGCACCGGGGCGACGATGACCAACGGCTCGGGCGACTACGTGATCGCCTTCTCCACCAGCCGCGAGGTGCGCCGCCGCGCCGGCACCGCGTGGGTGACCGTGAACGACCTGCCGAACGAGGGGATGTCGCCGCTCTTCCAGGCCGTGGCCGAGGCGACGGAAGAGGCGATCTACAACTCGATGTTCCGGGCCACCACCGTCCGCGGCCGCCAGATGACGGCCGAGGCGCTGCCGATCGACCGCACGCTGGAGGTGCTGCGGCGCTACGGCGCGCTGAACCACCACCGCACGCTCCCGCCGGTCCGGCCGTAGCGTCCACCGGCTCCCCGTTGGACGGACGCCGGGACCGGTGCTCGTTCGATGATCCTTGATCTTGCCGACGCTCCCGAGCACCTTGCCGGGAGCGTTTCGCATTCCGGCCCCGCCGGAGCGGTCCGTTTCCCCTTCATCCAGCCTGCCGCCCGGCGGGTTTCCTCGTCGGATCTCCCCGCGGCCCATTCATCCCCAGGAGGTGCATCATGGCCGGAATCGTTGGATTGGTCTCGTGGACGGTGCGCAACTCCGACCGCGTGCTGAAGCTGCTGCAGGGCCTGCTCGACCGGCTCCCGGCGATCGGCGGGGCGATGGAGAGCGCCGGCGGGACGATGGTGTCGCTCGGCTCCGCCATCCAGGGCGCCGACGGGCAGGGCGGCGCGCTGGGCGAGGTGGACCGCGTGCGCGAAATGCTGAACCGGCAGAAGGACGCCTACGCGCGCGCCGTGGAAGACCTGCGCGAGGCCAGCGAGGCGCTCAAGGCGATCCAGGTGCCCAACGTGCGCGTGGAGAAGCGCACCGTGAAGCTGCCGCTGAACGCGGGGAGCATCGAGATCCCGGTGGTGGAGACGCGCGACGTGAACCCGCTGCAGGGCGTGGCCACCAGCCTGGACCGCCAGATCGCGCAGCTCGCCGGCCTGGCCGACCCGCTGGCCGATGCCGCCGACGGCTTGGGCAACATCCGCGGCATCCTGGGCAACGCCGCCACCGAGCTGGAAAAGACCGGCACGCTCCTAAAGAGCAGCGGCACCGAGCTCAAGGCGCTGGCGGCGACCTGAGTCTGTCCCTGGTGCACCATTGGTGGAAACCGATTGGATCTGTGACTGAGCCATGTCCTCCAACGATGATCGTCCCGCCAGCACCACGCGGCTGGACCGGCTGAAATCCGCAGCCTACAATCACCCCGTCATGGTCGCGCTGCTGATCGTTCTGGCCACCATCGCCGCGATGGGTGAGTTCGCGGACCGATGGAACAGCCTGCTCGTGGGGGTGGGGGTGCGTCCGGACGTGCTGGACGTCGCCGCTGACGACGCGAAGGGCGCCTTCTCGCGACGCCTGACGGAACTCGCGTGGCGGCGGCTTTACTGGTCCAACACCTTCACCGGCAGGGTCAAGCGCAACGCTCCGCCGGGCGACTCCGACGAGGCGTGGAGGCAGTACTCCGAAACCGTGGCCGACTGGAGCGCCGAGCTGGTCAACATGCAGGGCTTCCTGGATGAGCACTACGGAGTGGAGCGGTCCAAGATATTCCAGCGGGTCCATAGTCAGTTCCAGGCGATCCACCTTGAAACGGTGAAGTTGCGCTACGAATCGGCGGCCGTGGATTCGGCGGGACGGGCGAACATGGCGGAGGCGATCCAACAACAGAACAACAGCGTGAACCTGCAGCTCTGCCGGCTGGTGGGCGGGCTGGACGAGGACGCGCCGGGAGCGAAGATCGTCTGCTGACCTCCGGCAGGACCGGCTCGCTTGGGCGCCTGCACCGCTTTGCATCCGTAGAGGAAACACCTGCTCTCTACGAAGGGACCCGGGGGCGCTTCGCGCCACTGATTCGGGGTGCCTCGAAGCGAGAGGGCACTCACGCACTCTCGCACCTGTTCGCGTCCGGAAACACATGCCGCTTGCGCCGCCGTGGTGCGGCTTCGATCTTCCCGCCGCCTTTCCGCAGTTTCCCCATCGGCACCACCTGACACACGCCCGAAGCCCGCATGGACGCCGCCGACGCAGCAGAACTGATCCAGGAGCTCCAGGAAGACCGCGCCGAAGCCGAGGCCAACGAGCAGTTCCGCAACCGGGCCGCGCTGCTCATCTCCATCCTCGCCATGCTGCTGGCCATCGGCAGCCTGGGCGGCGGCAACGCCACCGACGACATGGTGCACGGCAACATCAAGGCGAGCGACACCTGGGCCTTCTACCAGGCCAAGAACGTCCGCCAGACGCAGTACCGCCTGGCCGCCGACCGCCTGCAGCTGGAGCTGGCCGACCCCAGCCTTACGCCCGAGGCGCGCGCCGCGGCCGAGGCGCAGCTCGCGCGCTACAGGGAAACCATCGCCCGCTACGACGACGAGCCCGATCCCAGCGCGCCGGGCGACTCGCTGCGCGGCGAGGGGAAGAAGCAGCTCTCGGCGCAGGCGCGCAGCTACGAGCGCGTCCGCGAGCGGGCCGAGGCGCAGGACGGTAACTTCGACTACTCGGAGGTGTTCCTGCAGCTCGCCATCGTGCTGGGCTCCGTAGCCATCCTGGCCACCTCGCGCGCGGTGCTCACCTTCTCGATGGTGCTGGGCGCCATCGGCACCGTGCTGCTGATCAACGGCTTCGCGCTCGTCTTCGCGCTCCCGATCTGATCGGCACCGAAGGACCGGATCAATCGAAGGCGGGGACCGGCGTGAGGGCCGGTCCCCGCCTTCATGTTGTCAGACTCGATCGCCGAGCATCGTTCTGTAACCGGGGCAGATGATGAACTCACGCAGAGTCGGCAGAGCCAGCAGAAAAACCAGAGCAGTTTCTGCTGACTCCGATGACTCTGCGTGAGATTTTCGACCTGTCTCAGTAGCGACCAACCCTCTGCAATCTGGTATCAGGATCCGGCGGCAGCCTGTTCCGCACGGCGCGCGGGACGTACTTTTCGCCAGATCCCACCGGACCAGACCCCTCCCATCCAGGACGGCACCGCATGCGCAGACTCCTCGTCACACTTGCCGCGCTCGCCGCGGCCGCGTCGCCACTGGCGGCGCAGCAGAACCACGCCGACCACCACGCGGCGGACGGCGGCACCCTTCCCGCCGGCTGGCAGGCGCGCCTCGACCGCGCCGACGCAAAGCTCGCCGACGTGAAGTTCGTGGCGATGAGCGACGGCTTCCACGTGACCACCGGCCCGGCCGTGATCCTGTGGAACCCGGCGCAGAACGTGGACGGCCGCAGCTTCACCGCGCACGCCACCTTCGCGCAGACCAAGGCGCCCACGCACCCGGAGGCGTATGGGTTGATCGCGGGCGGGCGCGGCCTGGCCGGCCCCACGGCGGAGTACTTCTACTTCCTGGTGCGCGGCGACGGGAAGTTCATGCTGCGCCACCGCGCGTCGAACGGCGATCTGCACACCATCCACGACTGGACCGAGAACGCCGCCGTCCGCAAGCAGAACGCGCAGGGCCAGGCCACCAACACCATCACGATCGAGGGCAGCCCCTCGGGCGTGATCTACAAGGTGAACGGCACGCAGGTCGCCGCGACCCCGGGCGTCAACGGCGCTGGCCAGGTGGGGCTGCGCGTGAACCACAACCTCGACGTGCACGTCTCCAACTTCGGCGTGGACCGCCAGTAGAGGTGCTGGGTGCCAGGTGCTGAGTGCTAAGTGCTGAGTGCCAGGTGCTGAGTGCTAAGTGCTGAGTGCTGAGTGCCAGGTGCTAAGTGCTAAGTGCTGAGTGCCAGGTGCTCGGCTTCCGGTTCGGCATCGATTCCATGGAACGCCGCCACGGCATGTTCGATCTGAGGAACAGGATCGTCGCCGCGGCGGCGTTTCCGCTTCTCCCCCTGCTGTTCGTGCAGGGCAAGGGCGTCCGCCGCCGCACGCCGCGCTTCCCCGACGCCGCCGGCCCCGCGGAAGGGACCGTCGCCGGCGCGGAGCCGGCGCTGCGGCTGCTGGTGATCGGCGAGTCGACCGTGGCGGGGATCGGCGCGGCCACGCACCAGACGGCGCTCACCGGGTGCGTGGCGGCGGCGCTGGCGCGGCGCACGGGCCGCGCGGTGCGATGGCGCGCCGCAGGCCGCAGCGGCGCCGACGCGCGGCAGGCCGCTGAGCTCGTCGCCACCTTGCCGGACGAGCCTGCCGATGCAGTAGTAATCTCGCTCGGAGTGAACGACACGCTGCGCTTCCGCCCGACGGCGCTCTGGGCGGCGGACGTGGCGCGGTTGATCGACAGCGTCCGCGCACGCGTGGGCCCCGCGCCCGTGGTGCTGTCACCCGTCCCCCCGATGCACGCCTTCCCCGCCCTCCCGCAGCCGCTGCGGGCCGTCCTGGGCGCCCGCGCGCGACTGCTCGACGCGGCGCTGGCCCGCCTCCCGTCGCGCCTGGCCGACGTCGCGCACGTGCCCATCCCGGTGGATGCCACCCCGGAGCTCTTCTGTGGCGACGGCTTCCACCCGTCCGAAGCCGGCTACGCGGCCATCGGCGAGCGGCTGGGGGAGGCGGTGGCGGAGTTGCTCATTCCGATCCTTGGAACACGCAGCAGGGATCGCTGACAGCGCTCACACAGAATCGTCACGGGGAGTCATCATTGAAGAAGAGCAGCAGTATCCTTGACCCGATACAGTGTTCGAATTTAATATGCTGTTCGATTTTTTTCGAACTTCAGACAAATTCCGAACATGGCATCGGTCGAGACATTCGACGGCGGGTTGCTCGACAGCGTGCAGGCACTCCTGCGGGATCGCTTGGCGCTGCCGGTGCGTGTTCTGCCTCCACCGGGGCCGGCAGACGCGGGATATGATGCGATCTTCAGCTTCGAGCTGGAGGGAAAGACCCGGGAACTGCGCGTCCAGGCAAAAACCGACATCAGCCGGGCCGCGCTCGCGGACGAGTCCACCACGGGGAGTGGGTGGCTTCTGGCCACACCTGAACTGAGCCCACGCCTCCGCGCAGAACTGCGGGAACGCAGAGTCAACCACGTGGACCTGTCGGGCAACGTCTACATCCGTGAGCCAGGCTGGTACGTCTGGTTGGACGCGGACCGCAAGCCACCACCGCGGCGGCAATGGACGGTGCGCCCACTGAATCCGTTCTCGAAAAAGGCCTCGCTCGTCCTTCGCGCCCTCCTCGAAAACCATGATCGAGGATGGCGGATTCGCGAGCTGGCAACCGAAGCGAGGCTTTCGGTCGGGCATACGTCAGACATCGCGAATGAGCTGCTGCGGCGCGGGTACGCCGGGATCACGAACGGGCGACTCACTCTCGAAGACAGCGTGGCGGCGCTTCGGGACTGGATCGGCGTTTACGAGTGGACGAGAAACCAGGCAAGCTCGTTCGTCGTGCCGTTCACCTACGGTGAGCTGGGCCCCAAGCTCCAGCGCGCGTTCTCCGCGGGGGGGCTCCAGTACGCGTTTACCCTGCTTTCCGGGGCCGACCGTATCGCACCCCACGTACAGCATGAGCAAACACACGTGTACGTATGGGCGAGCCACCTCGAGCAGGCCCATGCCCTTGTCCGCGCGGAGCTGTACGGCGAACCGGTCGCCACGGGAGGCACCCTGCACGTTCTGAAGCCCTATTACGGGAATGGGGTGTTCTACGGGGCGGCCGAGCTTGACGGGACGCCGGTCGTTTCACCGATCCAGCTTTTCATCGACCTGGCGAATTACCCGCTGCGGGGTGCCGAGGCTGCCCGCATGCTTGCACTCGGCCCGCTCGCGCGTCAGCTGGGGCTCGACCGCAAGCAGGTGCAGGAACTCGTTCGCCCACTGGAATAGCTCCCGTGCCCTCCAGCTCCGAGGTCTTCGCCCGCACCGTATGTGCGCTCCAGCCGTACGCGCAGGACGTGGTGTTCATCGGTGGCTGGGTTCACGCGCTGTACCTGGCCGAGGCGAACAGTTCGGACCGGCCCATTCGCACCGGAGACATCGACGTCACCATCCCCCACCAGCTGCTGACGCGCGACCGTCCCGCCCTCCTTGAGCTGGTAGCCGCGGCCGGTTACGAGGTCCGCGAGGTGACCGACGGAAGCGGAATTGTGGAGATCTTCCAGCCGGGACCCGGCCAGAGCGTGATCGAGCTGGATCTGCTCACCGAGGCTCCCGATCCCAGGCAGGACATTGTCATCGAGGGCCAGCCCGCTCTGAAGGTGCACGGGTACCCGGGGCAGCACATTCTTCTCGACAACGCGCGCTGGATGGCCGTGGGTGCCGACATCCATGAGAGCCTCGAGCCCCCGCTACAGATCCGCGTCCCCCGCCTGCCCGCCTACGCGCTGGGCAAGGGCCTGTCCTCCCGGACCCGCACTCACCTTACCAAGCAGGCCAAGGACCTGGTGTACCTCTTCGAGATCGCGCGGCACCCGGACTTGGGCCGGCAGGTAGTGGATGGGATCGGCGAGCTGGCGGACAAGTACCCGGATGAGTATGCGAGGTGGCGAATGCAACTCGTGGAAGCGATGGAGAACGCCGCGCTCCGCAGCGAGGTCGTCGAACAGCTCATCCATGGATACCGGGCGATTGGTACTCCCGAAGAGGTGGGGCGAATGTATGTCGCCCGGCTCCGGCGGCTGCTGGGCGAAACGCCGCGCTAGCGCCGCACTACCACTACGAACCTAACCGGTTCGATTTTCTACTCCCGTTCGTAAATTTTCGAACGACAACGGAGAATCGAACAGCGGCGCCGGGCGAGAGAACTCGCCCGGCGCCGCCGTCATCGTACCTCCGTACCGTCCGTAGCTCCGTACCTGTCGGAGGCTTAGTACCGGTAGTGCTCCGGCTTGAACGGCCCCTGCGGGTCCACGCCGATGTAGCTGGCCTGGTCGGGGGTGAGCTGGGTGAGCTTCACGCCCAGCTTGTCGAGGTGCAGGCGGGCCACCTTCTCGTCGAGGTGCTTGGGAAGGGTGTACACCTTGCGCTCGTACTTCTCGGCGTTGGTGTGCAGCTCGATCTGGGCGATCACCTGGTTGCTGAAGGAGGCGCTCATCACGAAGCTCGGGTGGCCGGTGGCGCACCCCAGGTTCAGCAGCCGGCCCTCGGCCAGGATCATCACGCTGTGCCCGTCGGGGAACACCCACTCGTCGTACTGCGGCTTGATGTTGATCCGCTCGATCCCGGCGTGCTTCTTCAGGCCGGCCATGTCGATCTCGTTGTCGAAGTGGCCGATGTTGCCCACGATCGCCTTGTCCTTCATCCGCGCCATGTGCTGGGCGGTGATGATGTTCTTGTTCCCCGTGGCGGTGATGAAGATGTCGGCGGTCTCCACCACGTCTTCGAGGGTGGTGACCTGGTACCCCTCCATGGCCGCCTGCAGGGCGCAGATCGGGTCGATCTCGGTGATGATCACGCGGGCGCCCTGGCCGCGCAGGCTCTGCGCGCACCCCTTGCCCACATCGCCGTAGCCGCAGATCACCGCCACCTTGCCGGCCAGCATCACGTCGCTGGCGCGCAGGATCCCGTCGGTCAGCGAGTGGCGGCAGCCGTACAGGTTGTCGAACTTCGACTTCGTGACACTGTCGTTGACGTTGATCGCCGGGAAGAGCAGCGTCCCCGCCTGCATCATCTCGTACAGCCGGTGCACGCCGGTGGTGGTCTCTTCCGAGACGCCGCGGATCTCGGCGGCCACGCGGGTCCACAGCTGCGGGTCTTCCGACAGGTTGCGGCGCAGCACCTCGAGGATCACGCCCCACTCCTCGGCGTCGTTTTCGGGGTCGAAGTCGGGGACGATGCCGGTCTTCTCGAACTCCACGCCCTTGTGGATCAGGAGGGTGGCGTCGCCGCCGTCGTCCAGGAGCAGGTTGGGGCCGGTGCCGTCGGGCCACATCAGCGCCTGCTCGGTGCACCACCAGTACTCCTCCAGCGTCTCGCCCTTCCAGGCGAACACGGGGGTGCCCTGCGGGTCGTCCACGGTGCCGTGCTTGCCCACCGCCACGGCGGCGGCGGCGTGGTCCTGGGTGCTGAAGATGTTGCAGCTCACCCAGCGCACGTCGGCGCCCAGCTCCACCAGCGTCTCGATCAGCACGGCGGTCTGCACGGTCATGTGCAGGCTGCCCATGATCTTGGCGCCGGTCAGCGGCTTCTGCGCGCCGTACTCCTCGCGCAGCGCCATCAGGCCGGGCATCTCCTGCTCGGCCAGGCGGATCTCCTTGCGGCCGAACTCGGCCAGCGACAGGTCGGCCACCTTGAACGGCTCGCGGCCCGCTTCGGCGGCGGCAAGGAAGGGGTTCATCTCGGCAACTGCGCTCACGGCGATCTCCTCGGAACGTGGTGATGGTGGTGCGACTTCGGTGCAGACGCCTTCGTCTGCGTGGGTTCGTTTGATTGAACTGCACCTGCAACTGCTTCGACTGCGCGGTCTGGTACCAGCGCGGATCCCGCGGCGCCGCGCCCTCTCCCCGCGCCTTAGAGCGCGACCCTCTCCCGTACCGGGAGAGGGTGGCTGCCGCGGTGTTCGCGCGCCCTGCAACCTCTTCTCGCGCCGATGCATCCGGGCCGCCGGGGAGCCGCAACCGCAACCTCTCCCGGTACGGGGGAGGTGCGAGCCTTGGCGAGCGGAGGGGGCGCGGAGCGTCCGGAGCGCCGTACCGCCTGACCCGCTCCTCTGTCGACTGTGCCCTACTCCTTCACCCCGCGCGCGGCGAAGAGCGTGGGGCCCTTGGCGGCGGGGTCGGCGGGGAGGGGCACGTAGCGCACGGCGCCCAGGCCGGCCCCGCGCATCCACCCCTCCAGCTGCTCGGCGCCGAAGCCCAGCCACACGTGGCCCATCGCCTGGCGATAGTCGTCGCGGTCGTGGGGGGCCATGTCCACCACCAGCAGCACGCCGCCGGGCTTCAGCGCGCGCCGCGCCTCGGCCAGCGCGGCGGCGGGCTCGGCCACGTAGTGCAGCACCAGGAAGAGGAGCGCGGCATCCAGCTCGCCGTCGTCCACCGGCAGCGCTTCGAGCTCGCCGGCGCGCAGCTCCACGTTGTCGACCCCGGCCAGCCGCGCGCGCGCCGAGCCCAGCATCGCGGCGGAGCTGTCCACCGCCACCACGCGGCGCACGAAGGGGGCGAGCGAGGCGCTCACCTGCCCCGTGCCGGCGCCCAGGTCGCCCACGGTCCACGCGGGGTCCATCAGCCCCAGCAGCCCCAGCAGGTCGGCGCGCCGGCCGAACAGCTCCTCGCGCAGGCGGTCCCACTGCCCGGCGGCGGTGCTGAAGAACTCCTGCGAGCGGGTGCTGCGCTGCGCGAGCACGCTGCGCAGGCGCTGCGTGTCCTGGTCGGCCCAGGGGAGGGTGGAAACCTGCTCGCGCACCAGCGTCCACAGGCGGCGGGCGGCGGGCTCCAGCCGGTCGCCGCTCATACGGTAGCGGCGGCTGGTGCCCTCGGCGCGGCTGGTGACCCACGCCTCGTCCGACAGCGTCTTCAGGTGGCGGCTGACGGTGGACTGCGGAAGCTGCAGCACCGCGCACAGCTCTCCCACCGTCAGCTCCTGGCGCTCCAGCACCATGAGAAGACGGCTGCGCGTGCTGTCGGCCAGCGCCGACATGCGCTCGAAGATCTGGGGAGGCGCGAGAGTATTCATCCGTTCAACCGGATGGAAGGATACAAGGATCTGGCCGCCCACGCAAGCTTCCCCCGCGCTCCGCCCGCGAAAGGCGGATGAATCCGCAGCAACAACCACGGGAAGCCTCGCAAACCGCGCGAGGCTGCATGTCTGCACCCGTGCTGATCAACGACCGCCGCACCCGCCACGAGCGAAGCGAGCCCAGGTCCCTCTCCCAGCGGTTTGGGAGAGGGACAGGCGTTCAGGACGCGACGCAGTCGCGCCTGGACGCCAGGGTGAGGGCCTGTCGGAATTCTCCCCGCCACGCTCGCGGGTGCTCTCCGTTCGCCCACGCTCCCCCGCCCCGATATCTTCCCGCCCGAGCGCGCGGCCGTGCCCGCGCAAACGCACTCGCGCACTGGCGCACTCACGCACCTGTTCGCCGTTGCTTTCGCACTCTCGCACTCTCGCACTTTCGCACTCTCGCACTTCCCGGATATGCTCGACTCCCTGCTCCGCCCAAAATCCATCGCGGTGATCGGCGCGTCGCGAACGGCCAACACCATCGGCTACCAGATCCTCGACAACCTGCTGCGGCACGGCTACACGGGGCGCGTCTACCCGGTGAACCCCACCGCCGACGCGGTGCACTCCATCCGCGCGTACCCTTCCGTCGACGCGATCCCCGACGAGGTGGAGATGGCCGTCGTCGTGGTCCCCAAGCAGCACGTGTGTGCCGTGGCCGAGGCGTGCGGACAGAAGGGGGTGAAGGCGCTGGTCGTGATCTCCGCCGGCTTCAAGGAGGTGGACGGCGCGGGGGTCCAGCGCGAGCAGGAGCTGAAGACGACGGCGGCCAGATACGGGATGCGGCTGGTGGGGCCCAACTGCATGGGCGTGCTGAACACCGCCGACGACCGCTCGATGAACGCCACCTTCGCGCCCACCATGCCCCCCGACGGCCCCGTGGCGTTCATGAGCCAGAGCGGCGCCATGGGCGTCACCATCCTCGACTATGCCGCCGAGTACGGGATCGGCATCTCGCAGTTCGTGAGCGCCGGCAACAAGGCCGACGTGAGCGGCAACGACCTGATCGCCTACTGGGCCGCCGACGAGCGCACGCGGGTGATGCTGATGTACCTGGAGAACTTCGGGAACCCGCGGAAGTTCACCCGGCTCGCGCGCGAGATCACGAAGACCAAGCCGATCATCGTGGTGAAGAGCGGCCGCTCGGGCGCCGGTGCGCGGGCGGCATCCTCCCACACCGGCGCGCTGGCCGGCGCCGACAGCGCCATCGACGCGCTGCTGCGCCAGTGCGGCGTGCTGCGCGCCGACACGGTGGAGGAGATGTTCGACCTGGCGATGGCGTTCTCGCACCAGCCGATCCCGCGGGGCAACCGCGTGGCCATCGTGACCAACGCGGGCGGCCCCGGCATCATCATCGCCGACGCGTGCGAGGCGCACGGGCTGCAGGTGACCGAGCTGACCGAGGCCACGCGCGAGCGGCTCGCCACGCGCCTTCCCGAAGAAGCGTCGGTGCAGAACCCGGTGGACATGATCGCCAGCGCCAACCCGCAGAGCTACCGGATGGCGGTGGAGGCGGTGCTGGACGACGACAACGTGGACGCGGTGATCGCCGCCTTCGTCCCCCCGCTGGGGATCCGGCAGGAAGACGTGGCCGAGGCGATCGTGGACGTGGCCGGCGGCCGGCGCGACAAGCCCGTTCTCGCCGTGCTCATGGGCCGCGAGGGGCTGCCGCAGGGCCTCGCCGAGCTGAACGCCGCCGGGATCCCGGGCTACCGCTTCCCCGAGAGCGCCGTCCGCGCGCTGGCGGCCATGTACCGGCAGGGCGTGTGGCAGCAGCGCCCCGCGGGCGAGGTGCGGACCTTCGACGTCGACGGTGCCGCCGTGGAGGCGATCATCGCCCGCGCGGCCGAGGAGGGGCGCGAGAAGCTGACGGAGACGGAGGTGATGCGGGTGCTGGAGGCGTACGGCATCCCCGTGGCCCCCTACCACGTCGCCACC
>DASWMA010000753.1:0-2599 GCA_036399995.1 Longimicrobium sp.
ACCCCGCGCGCGCCGAGGCGGCGCTCCGCCAGGTGCCCCGGCACTGGGAGAGCGCGCCGGTGCCCACCCTGTACCGCGCCCGCGCGCTCTTCGACCTGGGGCGCTACCGCGAGGCGATCGCCGTGGCCGGCCGGGTGTACCGCTCGCCCCCCGGCCGCGCGTGGGAGCCCGAGGCACGCCACGTGAAGGCGCTGGCCTACGACGCGCTGGGCGTGCGCGACTCGGCCGAAGCCGAGGCGAATGCCGCGCTGCGCGACCCCGCGTGGAGCCGCGGGGCGGCGGGGTGGTTCCACCGCGCCCGGCTGCGGGCGCTGGCGGGCGACACCGCCGCCGCGCGCGCGGCGCTGGCCCGGGCGCACCAGCGCGTCCCGCCCGGGCTCCGCCCCGCGCTGCGGCTGAGCCCGCCTCCGCCGGTGACGCATCCCGCGCTGCGCGGGTGGGTGCACTGGTCGCCCGATGGGCGCGTGGGGGGGATGCGCGAGATCGCCGGGCGGGCGCGTGCGGGGGAGGAGGCGGTTGCGGCGGGTGGCCCGGGCCAATAACATCCCCGCCTTCCAACGGCGGAAAGGCGTGTTCTCCTTGCAGATACAGGACATGGCGGCGTGAGCGACGCGAGTGGCGAGATCCGGGATGTGACGGTCATCGGCGGCGGGCCCACGGGGCTGTTCGCCGCCTTCTACGCGGGGCTGCGCGGGGTGAGCTGCCGCATCGTGGACGCGCTGCCGCAGCTGGGCGGGCAGCTGATGGCGCTGTACCCCGAGAAGTACATCTTCGACGTGGGCGGGCTTCCCCGGATCCTGGCCAAGGACCTGGCGAAGAACATGATCGAGCAGGGCACCCAGTTCGGCCCCGAGGTGGTGCTGGGCGCCGAGGTGCAGCGGCTGCTCCCCGAAGGCGGCCACTTCCGCCTGGTGACGCCGAAGGGCGACTACCTCACCAGGACGGTGGTGATCACCGCCGGCAAGGGCGCGCTGAACCCGCGCGTGCTGGAGTGCCCGGGGTGGGAGGAGCACTACGGCGCCGACGACAGCGGCGTGCACACGCACGTGCACCAGCCCGAGGAGTTCCGCGGCAAGCGGGTGCTGCTGGTGGGCGGCGGCGACAGCGCGGTCGACTGGGTGCTGGGGCTGAAGGGGATCGCCCGCGAGGTCACGCTGATCCACCGCCGCCCCGAGTTCCGCGCCCACAAGGCCACCGTGGAGCAGATGTGGGCCGCCGCGAAGGCCGGCGAGGTGAGCGTGAAGACGCCCTACGAGGTGCGCGAGCTGGTGGGGGCGGGCGGGTGCGTGGCGCGGGCCACCATCTACAACAACGAGACCAGCCAGGACGAGCATCTCGAGGTGGACGCGGTGGTGGCGCTGCTGGGCTTCAAGCCCGACCTGGGGCCCATCGGCAACTGGGGGCTCGAGCTGGAGAAGAACACCATCAAGGTGAGCCAGCTGATGCAGACCAGCATCCCCGGCGTCTATGCCGCCGGCGACGTGGTGCACTATCCCGGCAAGCTGGAGCTGATCGCCACGGGCTACGGCGAGGCGGCGATCGCGGTGAACAACGCGGTGCACCACATCAACCCCAAGGCGCGCGTGAACCCCGGGCACTCCACCAACCTGAAGATCTTCAAGCAGGACGACGAGTGAGGCCGGGTTCTGGCTGAGCACCGGCTTTACGGCGGGTCACACGGAGGAACGGAGAAGAACGGAGGAAACGGAGGACTCCGGTGCAGCTCCTCCGCTTCCTCCGTTGCTTCGTGGTCACGTCGGCTTCCTTTCTCCCGGGCGATTATCGCGATGGATCTTTCCGGCAAGATCGGGCTCGTCACCGGCGGTGCCGTGCGCGTGGGCCGCGCGATCTCGCTGGCGCTGGCGAGCGAGGGGATGCGCGTGATCGTCCACTACAACTCGTCGTCCGGTGAGGCGGACGCGCTGGTGGAGGAGATCCGTTCGTCCGGCGGCGAGGCGGTGGCGATCGGGGCGGACCTGTCGCGCGGAGACGCCGTGGAGCGGCTGGCGCGCCAGGCGGCGGAGGCGTTCGGGGGGGTCGACGTGCTGGTGAACAACGCCTCCGTCTTTCCGCCCGAGCGGCTGGAGGAGACCGACGAGGCGCTGTGGGACCGCACGCTGGCGGTGAACCTGAAGGCGCCCTTCCTGCTGACCCGCCACCTGGCGGCCACGCTGCGCGAACGGCGCGGGCAGGTGGTGAACCTCTGTGACCTGGCCGGGGTGCAGACGTGGGCCGCCTACGCGGCGCACGGCGTGTCGAAGGCGGGGCTGGTGCACCTGACGCGCGTGGCCGCCCGCTCGCTGGCGCCACAGGTGCGCGTGAACGGCATCGCCCCCGGCGCCGTGCTCCCGCCCGAGAGCATGGGGGAGGACGAGCTCGACGCCCTCGCCCGGTCCACGCCGCTCAAGCGCATCGGCTCGCCGGAAGACGTGACCCGCGCGCTCCTCTACCTGCTGCACGCCGAGTACGTGACCGGCGAGGTGCTGGTGGTGGACGGCGGGCGCATGCTGCGCGGGTGATACCGGGTCCGCAAATCCATTGCTGCACCAGCATCGCTAATGGGTTTCACACGGAGGGAACGGAGGAAACGGAGAACTTC
>DASWMA010000754.1:0-4073 GCA_036399995.1 Longimicrobium sp.
GTCGTCGGGCACGAATTAGCGCATATCGTGGCAGGCCACCTCGACGATGCACCTCTGCGCATGCGCAGCGTGCGTGACGGCAAGGTGAACGCCGAATTCTACCAACTCTCACAACGCCAGGAGTTCGAAGCGGACATGCTGGGGTGGGAGTGGTACCAGCAAGCGTGGCCGCACATACCACTACTTGACGAATATGGAGAAAATTCCATCTGGATGCCGTTGTTCCTCTTTCATCTGATGGCGCTTGTCGAGCGGAACGAAGCCTATGATCCTTATTCCGATCATCCCCCGGCAGTCGAGCGGATGGCAAGGTTGGTCGAGCGGCTGACTGGCGAGGCCCGCGAACACGCCGACGGAATGTTGCATACCGCGCGGACCATGCCCGATTTCTCGACTCTCCCACCTGAGATGTTGGCGGAGATCGATGCGGTGTCGCTCGAGTCACTTTAGTATGGACGATGTGGAGCGGGGTCGCGGGCGTCTTCGGGTGGTGACGGGTAGCGGACGAGTTGGGCAGCAGCGGTCCGGAGACGGCAGCCTGGCGGACGGACGAACCCATCTATCCGCGATCTGAAACGGAAATCCCCCGTATTGTCCCGTGCGTCTTTCGAGCCGCGGCACCCGGTGCGTTCCTGATCTGCGGGTCAAAGGGTCGATGCTGGTGTCGCTCCTGCGGTGCCGCCACCGAAACGCACCTTCAGCAGAGAGGGCGAACAAGCTACGGCTGGACGCCGAGGAGCTGCGCGTGGAGTCGTTCGCCGCCGAGGCGGAGCGTGCGTCGGACGAGAGGGGACGGTGCACGCCCGGCAGCTGCGCACGCCGCGCTTCCCCTGCTTCACCGCCGGCGGCACCACCTGCGAGCCGGCCTGCACCTGCCCCGAATGCGCGTACACCCTGGATCCGTGCGAAACCACCGGCCCGGTCGAATGATCGGCGCCTGACCTGGCCGGGGGCGCTCCCGGAGCGCCGCCGGCTCCCCCCATTCTACCTGTGAATGCCATGAGAAAGCTTTGCTTGCGCGCCGAAGAGCTGCGCGTGGAGTCGTTCCCCACCCTCGTGCCGGCGGCGAACCAGCGCGGTACCATCCGGGCGCACGACTCGGACGAGTCGTGCGCGTACTGCACCGACCCGACGGCTTACTGCTGGACCGACCCGACCGCGGAGCGCACCTGGCAGCCGGCGTTCACCTGCCCCGAGTGCGCGCCGGTGTAGTCGCGCGCGACGCCCCGTGCCAGATGCCGCTCCGTCATCGCCGATGAAGATGTGGGCGAAGCGGAGCGGCACGGCCAAATCCTTCCCTTCCAACATCATCAGCAAAACCGTCTGGCACCGGGTTTGACGGTGTGGATACCCGTCGCCCAGAATCCGCGCCAGGGGAACCTCATCCGTGAACCGATCCACTGCCTGCATGCTGACGCTCGCCCTCGCGGCGGCGCTGGCGGCCTGCTCCACGTCGCGCGACACCGCGCCCGACGTGGCGCGTGCCGCCGCGCCCGCCGTGGTCGTCAAGCCCGACACCGCCCGCCCGCCCGCCTACAGCGCCCTGGCCATCCCCGACCAGGCGTGGGTGGAGCGCACGCTGCGGTCGATGTCGGTGCGCGAGAAGGCGGGGCAGATGGTGCTGGCGTGGATCAGCGGGCGCTACCCGGGCCCCGGTGACGAGATGCAGCGCGCGCACGAGTGGGTGCGGCGCGACCGCGTGGGCGGCTTCATCATCTCGGTGGGCACCCCGGGCGAGTTCGCGGCCAAGGTCAACGCGCTGCAGCGCAACGCCCCCGTGCCGCTCCTCTTCGTGACCGACCTGGAGAGCGGGCCGGGGATGCGGCTGGAGGGCACCGGCACCGACTTTCCCCCGGTGATGGGGCTGGCGGCCACGGGGTCCGACTCGCTGGCCTTCGCGGTGGGGCGGGTGATCGCGCGCGAGGGGCGCGCGGTGGGGTTGGCGCTCACGCTGTCGCCCGTGCTGGACGTGAACTCGAACCCGCAGAACCCCATCATCAACACCCGCGCGTTCGGCGAGGATCCCGCCACGGTGGGGCGGTTCGCGGCCGACTACGTGCGCGGCGTGCACGCCGGCGGGCTGCTGGCCATGGGGAAGCACTTCCCAGGGCACGGCGACACGCACGTCGACAGCCACATGGGCCTCCCCAGCATCGACGCCGACCGGCAGCGGCTGGCCACCGTGGACCTGCCGCCCTACCGCACCGCGATGGCAGCGGGGATGGACGGCGTGCTGGTAGGCCACATCGCCGTGCCGAAGGTGACCGGCGACGACGTGCCCGCCTCCATCAGCCCCAAGCTGACGGGCGACATCCTCCGCGGCGAGATGGGCTTTCGCGGGCTGGTGAGCACCGACGCGTTCAACATGCGCGGGCTCACCAACCGCTACGGGCAGGGCGACGCCGCCATCCGCGCCATCCAGTCGGGCGCCGACATCCTGCTGCAGCCCACCGACATCCCCGCCGTGCTCGACGCGGTGGAGCGCGCGGTGCGCGACGGGCGGCTCAGCGAGGCGCGGATCGACCAGTCGGTGCGGCGCATCCTGGAGGCCAAGTCGCGCGTGCGGCTGGAGCGCGACCGCTACACCGACCCGGCCGAGATCGCGCGCGTGGTGGGGAGCACCGAGCACCGGCGGCTGGCGATGGAGGTGGCGCAGCGCTCGATCACGCTGGTGCGCGACCGGCGCAACCTGGTGCCGCTGGCCGCCGGCGCGCGCCGCATCCTCTCCGTCACCTACAGCGACGCGGGGAGCTCGGCGGGCACGGTGTTCAACGCGGGGCTGGCCGGCGGCGGCCGCACGGTGGACGCCGTGCGTGTGACCGACACGAGCGACTTCGGCGCGCTGCGCGCCCGCGCCAACGCGGCGGACCTGGTGGTGGTGGGCGCGTACGTCACCCCGCGCGAGTACCGCGGCTCGGTGGAGGCGGGCGGCGCCTTCGCGCGCTTCGTGGAGCAGCTGGCGGCGTCGGGGAAGCCGGTGATCGTGATCAGCTTCGGCAGCCCGTACCTGCTGCGCTCGTTCCCCTCGGCGCCCGCGTACGTGGTGGCGTGGGGGCGCGAGGCGGTGTGCCAGGAGGCCGCCGCCCGCGCGCTGCTGGCCCAGGCGCCGATCGGCGGGCGGCTGCCCGTGGGGATCACGGCCGACGCGCCGCGGGGGACGGGGATCATGCGGCCGGGGCGGTAGGGGGGCGAGGATCGGGCTGGGGCCGGATCGAACCGCTTGGCGGTAAGCGACTTCGAAGACGACGCCGGCGGGGCAGGGCGATTGAAATCGCTGCAACAACTACACGAAGTCCGCCTTCGCGGACTACGGCCTTCGGCGCAGTCCGCGGCCGTGGAGCGCGGTGCGGACTTCGACGGGGACGTTCTCGCTACTCTCGTGAAATCCGTGAAGCGACTGGCCTTCATCACCATTCCCGCGGTTCTCGCGGCGTGCACGGCGCGGCCGGTGGTGGCGCCCGCGCCGGTGCCCGCTCCGGAGCCGCCGGCCGCGCCGGCGGTGGTGCAGCGCGTCCTCCCCGTTCCGACGCTGGTACCCGCGGCGCCGGGGGAGGTGGGGATGGATGCGTCGCTCCCCGCCACGCTCGACGCGCTCGCCACCGCGGCGATCGCCGACCGCGCGGCCAGCGGGATCGCCATCGCCGTGGGCCGGTGGGGGCGGATGGTGCACCTGCGCGGCTACGGCGCGGTGGACTGGGCGCCCGGCTCGCCCGCGGTCACCGACAGCACGCTGTTCGACATGGCGTCGGTCACCAAGGTGGTGGCGACCACCACCGCCATGGCGATGCTCGAGGAGCAGGGGGTGCTGAACCTGGACCAGCGCGTGAGCTGGTACCTCCCGGGGCTGCGCGACAGCACCAAGCAGCACATCACCGTCCGCCAGATCCTCACGCACCGCGGCGGGTTCGAGGCGTTCGCGCCGCTGTACCGCCAGTTCCGCGGCCGCGAGCAGTACCTGGCGCAGATCGACGCGCGCCCGCTGCGCCACGCCCCCGGCACGCGCACCATCTACAGCGACTGGGACCTGGTGCTGGCCGGGCTGGTGGTGGAGCGCGTGGCGGGAGATTCGCTGG
>DASWMA010000755.1:0-13894 GCA_036399995.1 Longimicrobium sp.
CCCGTCGTAGACTTCCCTGGTGTCCAGCGTGTTGGTGTTGTCGTAGATGGGGTTCATCCAGATGGCGGTGATCCCCAGGTCGCGCAGGTACGGCAGCTTCTGGCGCACCCCCTCGAGGTCGCCGCCGTGCCAGCGGCGCGCTCCGCCGCGGTCCAGGATCGCGCGCGACGCGGCCGGCTCGTCGTTGCGCGGGTCACCGTTGGCAAACCGGTCCGGCATCAGCAGGTAGAGCACGTCGTCGGGGCCGAAGCCCTGATAGCGCCCCGTGGCCGGCAGCGCCGCCGACACGGTGAACGGCACCTGCGCGGCGCCGCCGCCCGTGCGCAGGGTGAGCGGGTACTGCCCCGTCGCCGCCCCGTCGGCCACGGTGACGTCCACGAACGCGTACGTCCCCGCCGCGTTCACCTTTACCTCCCCGCACGCCAGCCGCGGGCACTCCATGCGCGCGCCGGCCAGGTTCTGCCCGCGGATGAGCAGGCGGACGGGGTTGATGGAATGCCCCGCCCACCAGTTGGGCGGGTCTACCTTGGTCACCACCGGCGCCTGCGCGTGGGCGGCACCGGCGATCGCCGCCGCGGCCACCGCGGCGAGCAGACGGAGAACGAGCTTCATCGGATCTTTTGCTTCAGGGGACGATGCAGCGGGCGGCGCGCCGGTCCTGGCGCGCCGCCGGCAAAATGCGCAGCGACCGGCCCGTGCAACAGGGTTTACCGGGTCCAGGCCGCCCCGTCGCTCCCCGATGCCGCCGGCGTCCATCCCGCGCCCGTCGGCCCGCCTCCCGGTGCGATCATCATCGCCAGGGTGCCCACGCTCAATCCTGCTGAGGCTCAGGCTCAGGCTCCGGCACGCGCACCGTCGGGTACGAGATGGCGAGCTGCTCCAGATACGTCCGGTACCGCCTGGGATCATAGTAGTACCTCCGCATCTCCGCCCGGTAGCGCTGCATGACCTGCGCGTTCATCTCTATGGGAGGCTGGTCGCCGGGGCGGATCAGCGGCTCGTACTTCACGTCCCGGGTCTGCACGTCGCGAAAGTAGCTCCACGCGCTGTCCACCAGCTCGGGCCGCGTGAACAGGTCCAGCAGCGTCATCGCGGTGGCCTTTGCCCCCGCCGTGGAGCCCTTGTGGGCGATGGGCGTGGCCATGGCCACCGCGTTGGCCCAGTGGTGGCCCGGCAGGTTGGGGATGTTGGCCGGATAGCGCAGGGTGATGGTGGGCACCACCCAGGAGATGTCGCCGATGTCGTCCGAACCCCCGCCGCGGTTCTGCGCGGGCGGCACCCCGCTGTCGATCTTGACGAGGGCGGTATCCAGCCCCGGCGTGCTGTCGTTACCCAGCTCCCGCTGCAGGGCCCGGGCGAGCGCCTGGTCTGCCTCGTCCCATCGGGGAAGACCCACGCGGCGGATGTTGTCGTACATGGCCAGCGCGACGGGGCGGTTGAAGTGCCGGGGCCACGCGGCGCCCAGCACCTGCACCGTGTCCAGCGTGGTCCCCGTCATCAGCGTGGCCCCCTTGGCGATCTGGTTGCCGATCTCCCACAGCTCCCTGATGCGCCGATACTCGACCTCGCGGAAGTAGTACCAGACCGCGGCCGTGCGCGGCACCACGTTGGGCTGGTCGCCTCCCTCCGTGATCACGTAGTGCGAGCGGTGCGGGAGCCGCAGGTGCTCGCGGCGGTAGTTCCACCCCGCGTTCATCAGCTCCACCGCGTCCAGCGCGCTGCGCCCGCGCCACGGCGCGCCCGCGGAATGCGCCGTCTCCCCCTGAAAGCGGTACAGCACGCTCACCAGCCCGGTGCCGTCCGAGGGGCCGTACGAGACGCCGAGATTGCTGCCGACGTGGGTGAAGATGGTCACGTCCACATCGCGAAAGAACCCGTCGCGGACGAACCATGCTTTCGCCGCGACCAGCTCCTCGGCCACCCCGGGCCAGATGCGGATGGTTCCCCCGATCCTCTCGCGCTCCATCACCTTCTTGGTCGCGATCGCGGCGGTGATGACCACGGGGAGCCCGGAGTTGTGCCCCTCCCCGTGCCCCGGGGCGCCCTCCACCAGCGGTGCATGGTACGCAACCCCCGGCTTCTGCGAGGCCTGGGGGATCCCGTCGAGATCCGACCCCAGCGCGATCACCGGCTTTCCGCTCCCCCAGGTGGCCATCCACGCGGTCGGGATCCCCGCGATCCCCTCCTGCACGGCGAAGCCGTGGCGCCGGAGTATGCCCACCAGGTAGCGGGAGCTCTCGCTCTCCTGGAACCCGAGCTCCCCGTACGAGAAGATCTGGTCGACCATCTGCTGCGTGAACTCGTGCATCCCGTCGATCTCGCGGGCGATCTCGTCCTTGAGCGCGGCGAGCCGCGCGGAATCCACCGGGACGGGCTGCCGCTGCGCGGAGATGCCGGTGGAGGACAGCGCGACGGCCAGAAGGACCGTGCCCATCAGAAGGAGCGGGCGCATGATGTGCCCAGGGCGGGGGGTAAAAGGGACGATGCGCTGACGGCGAAGCTCGTCACCATCCAGGTCCAGGGGCGGCCCGCGCCAGGCGATCCGGCGGAGCACGGCCCCGCGATGCCGCCTCGGCCGACGTCGAGCGGGCGCCTGCGCGTGAGCGCCACCGGCGACCGCCGCCGCGGCCACCGCGGCGAGCAGACGGAGAATGGGCTTCATCGGGTCGTTTCCAGGGATGTGGGATGGAGCGAGCGGCCGTCGCCGGCTCGGGCGCCGGCAATCTGTACACGCGCCGCCCCGTCCGACAGGGCGGGGCGGCGTTGTGCCAGGTGTCGCCAGGGCCTGCGCGCGGCCGAAGGATCTTCCCCGGCGTCCCGGGGGTGGGGCCCAGGCGCGAATCCCGCTCCCATCGCCGCAGGTCGTTGAGCCGTTACGGGACCCGCTGACACGTCTCTGCTTCTTCCATCCCGTCGATTTCGAAGCTCAGGGCGATCGCCCGTCGGTCGATGAGCTGGAGCAGCAACGGGCTCCGGGCGTCGTACGTTCCGCCGTTCCGGGCCTGGTCGGCGAAGCAGACCGCGACTTCATCGAGCCCGTCGCCGTTGAAATCGCGACGTGCCAGCACACGCACGGTGTACCGCCACTCCTCGCCGTCGTGCGTCGCCACGCTGTCGGACGCCTGGGTCGGGCGGATGCCGAGATCGGAGAAGAAGCGGTCGCCGGGGTTCCGCCGGCCACCGGTGGAGTTGCGGAACGTCGTGAGGTCCAGGTGTGTGAACACGAACTTCGCGAGCTCCGCATTGGGCCATCCGGCGTTCCCGGGGGCGCCGGCACCCCGCTCGCCAGAGGCTGTGGCCGCCGGCACGGCCCGCGTGTCCGCGTCACCCCGCTCCGGAGACGAGCAGCCGGAGATCAGCGAGACGGCAAGGAGCAGTGACGACAGCCGCACCAGGCGCCACCACGCCGCGGCACCACGCACTGATCCGACACAGGGTCCGTTCACGTTGCTCCCGAACCGTGAGACCTGGAGATGTTTCGCGGGTGAGATCGCCATCGAACCGACACACGGTCAGGGATGCGGGGCCGGCGCGCAAGCCTTTCGTCGGCGATATCACGGACGGGCCGCATCTCTGCCGGGTTCTCCCCGGCCATGACGATCGCAACCGCACGATTTGCAGCAGCCGCGGATGGTTCACCACGGCTGCCGCGGCCGCCCTCCGTTCACGCTGCGGCCCCGCGCTCCACCTCCACCGCGCCGCGCTTGCCGACTGTTCCGCACCCGGTTCCTCCCTTCGGATCGCGCACGTCCAACCAGCGGTCGCGCTCGCGCGTGACGCCGGCACGGTGGTAAGCTTTCTGCGCGTGCCCGACGCCCAGTGAGTTTCCTGCGTACGTAACCCCCCGATGTCCACCTTGCCCGATCCTGCGACGGGAATCCGTGCGGGCGGGGAGATCCATGTGCCGGCGAATCCCGTAACCGATCCGAGCCCGACATGAACGCACCGTCCTCCGCGCCCAGCCTGTCCCGTCTCCTCCGCGCCTCCGCCCTCGCCCTGGCGCTCACCGCGGCCGCCCCCGCGGCCGCGCAGGCGGTGATCCCCGGCCTCGATGCCGCGGGGATGGACCGCTCCGTCCGGCCGGGCGACGACTTCTACCGCTACGCCAACGGGACGTGGGAGCGGCAGACCGCCATCCCCGCCGACCGGGGCGGCATCAACGGATTCGCCGTCACGGCACGGCGCGCGGAGGAGCAGCTCGCGGAGCTGGTCAGGGCGGCCGCGGCGGCGAGGGCGCCGGTGGGCTCCGACCTCCGCCGGATCGGCGACTTCTACACTGCCTTCCGCGACACCGCGGCGATCGCGGGGCGGGGGATGGCGCCGCTGCGGCCGCTCCTGGCCCGGATCGAGGCCATCAGCGACCGGACGGCGCTCGCCCGCTTCATCGGCGAGACGCTCCGCGCCGACGTGGACGTCATCAACGAAGGCGACCTCTTCACCGACAACGTCTTCGGCCTGTGGGTGGACCAGGACTTCAACCAGCCCACCCGGAACTCCGCCGCGCTTCTGCAGGGCGGGCTCGCCATGCCCGACCGGAGCTACTACCTGGACCCGTCGCCGAAGATGGCGGAGATCCGCGACGGGTACCGGGCGCACGTGGCGCGGATGCTGACGCTCGCCGGCATCCCCGGCGCCGCGGCGAAGGCTGACTCGGTGGTCGCGCTGGAGACGCGCATCGCCCGGGTCCACGCCACGCGCGAAGACACCTGGAACGTGGTGAAGGGGAACAATCACTGGGCGCGCACCGACCTCGCCGCCCGGGCGCCCGGGCTGGACTGGAACGCGTTCCTCTCCGCGGCGGGGCTGGCCGGCCTGGACTCGATCGTGGCGTGGCACCCCGAGGCGATCCGGGGGATCTCGGCGCTGGTGGCGAGCCAGCCGCTGGAGTCGTGGAAGGCGCTCCTGGCGTATCACGCGGTCGAGCACCGGGCGGCCGTCCTTCCGCCCGCCCTGGACCGGGAGGCGTTCGACTTCTTCGGGAAGACGCTGAACGGCGCGCTGGAGCGCTCCGGCCGCGACCGGCGCGCGGTGCAGGCCACCAGCGCCGCCCTGGGCTTCGCGGTGGGGCGCGAGTACGTCCGGCGCTACTTCTCCGCCCGCGCCAGGGAGCGCGCGCAGGCCATGGTGGCGGGGATCATCCAGGCGTTCGACCGGCGCATCGACGCACTCGCGTGGATGGCCCCGGCCACGAAGGCCGAGGCGAAGGCGAAGCTCCGGACGATCCGCGTCAGCGTGGGGTACCCCGATCGCTGGCCGAGCTACGAAGGCCTCGATCTGCGCCCAGACGACGCCTGGGGGAACGCGGAGCGGCTGGAGCGCTTCGAGTACCGCCGCGCGCTGGAGAAGCTGCGCACCCCCGTGGACCGCGACGAGTGGACCCCCACGCCGCAGCAGGTGAACGCGTACAACATGCCCGCCATGAACGCGCTCAACTTCCCCGCGGCCATCCTCCAGCCCCCGTTCTTCGACCCGGCCCGCCCCGACGCCATGAACTACGCCGCCATCGGCGCCATCATCGGCCACGAGGTGAGCCACAGCTTCGACAACATCGGCGCGGCGTTCGACAGCCGGGGGCGGCTGCGCAACTGGTGGACGCCGGAAGACTCCGCCCACTTCAGCGCCTCGACCACCCGTCTCGCCCGGCAGTACGACGCCTATCGCCCGCTCCCGGACCTGGCGATCAACGGCAGCCTCACCCTGGCCGAGAACATCGCCGACCTGGCCGGGCTGGCCGCGGCGTACGACGCCTGGCGGGCCTCCCTGGGCGGCCGCGAGGCGCCGGTGGTGGGCGGGCTCACGGGCGACCAGCAGTTCTTCCTGAGCTTCGCCCAGATGTGGCGCGCCAGGTATCGCGAGCCGCTGCTCCGCCGGATCATCCTCACCGACGGCCACTCGCCCGACCCCTTCCGCGCCCTCATGGTCCGCAACCTGGATCCCTGGTACGAGGCGTTCTCGGTGCGGCCCGGCGAGGCCCTCTACCTTGCGCCTGCCGAACGGGTGCGGATCTGGTGAGGGCCCGGCGCTAGATCCTGCGGCGTTCGGCTCACCGAAGCGGGAGAGCGTCTCTAAACCGCCGTGCGGACGTTCGCATCCGCTACGAGAGCGGGGTCGTGGTTGCGACGGTGCAACGACGACCCCGCTTCTTCGTGAGATCCATCCGGCAGCGGCCGGATCACCGCGCCTGCCGCATCCCCAGCAGGTAGTTGATGAGCCCGCAGAGCGCCGGCGAGGCCTGGCGACGCGCGGGGTAGCAGAGATAGAAGCTGGTCTCGGCTTCGGCCTGGCGACCAGGATCCTGGAGCTCGAGATCTCGCCCGACGGGCTGATCGCCAACCTGATCGCGTTCAGCGTGGGGGTGGAGATCGGGCAGCTGCTGGCGCTGAGCACCATCCTGATCGTCATGAGCTACTGGCGCCGCACCGACGGCTTCGCAAAGCACGCCTACACCGCCGACGTGGCGGTGATGTGCGCCGGCTTCGTGCTCATGGCTACCAGCTCACGGGCTTCTTCGTCTCCCGAACCCCCTGACCAGGTCCAGCGCCGCCTGCAGCCGTCCGCCGCTCCCCGTGCGCCAGAGCATGGGGACGCCGGAGAGGGCGGTGATCAGCTCGTCGTGGGGGACGGCATACTCGAACGTCCCGTCGTCGTCCACGGGAAGGATGCGGACCTGCGACTGCACCTGCGCCTGCACCTGCGCCAGCGTGTCGCAGCGGGTGCGGCGCAGCACCAGGCCGGTGCCGTCGGCGTTGGGCACCAGGCCATCGAACGTCGGCGGCAGCTTTACGAACCGCCGCGCGGGGACCACGAGGCCGGTAGAGAAGGTCGCGGGTCCGGCCTCGCCCGGATCGTCCTCCGTGGCCTCGAGCTCCTCCAGGAATGGGGAGGGCGCGTGTCGTCGTCCGTCTCCGCCTCCGCTTCCCCCGGCGGCGTGGGGGCGGGGATGCGGGTGGCGATGCCGACGTCGCGGATCACGCCCCAGCGCGCTTTGTTCGCCCCGTGCCACCACCACCAGCTGATGGCGCCCTCCGTCACCACGGTGTGGCGCAGCAGCGCGCGCATCTGCTCGGCGTTCTTGCTGTACGCGTTGGAGATGGGCATGAGGGTCCGGTACCCCAGCGCGCGCCACTCGCGGTCGCAGCGGGGGGCGTAGGTGGCCACGTCCTGCGAGTTCTTGCCGTCGTAGATCTGCGGGAGGTTGAAGTCCGCGCCCGTGAACTGCGCCCAGGGAAAGCGGGGGTGGAACCAGGGCGCGCCGTACGAGGTGAAGCCCACGCTGAGCCCCGCTTCGTGCGCGGCGGGAAGGAGCAGGCCCATGAGCGCGGTGGCGTGCTCGCGGCGCGTGGCCTCGCGGGCGGCGTTGCCGGCGGGCCACCGCCACGCCGCCTCCACGTCGATGATCACTCCCTGCGCGCCCACCTCGGTGGCGGCGGTGACGATGGCGGTGACGAACGCCTCGTGCTCGCCCGGCTTTGGCCATCCCCAGAGCCAGAACCCCAGGTCGGGGTCGGCGACCTCCGCGCGGATGTGGTCGAAGTAGCGCTGCAGGGTGCCGCGCCGGTTGCGGCGCGCGCCGCTGAGCGACAGCACGTGCACGGCCAGCCAGGAGAGGCCGCTGTCGCGCATCCGCTCGGCCACCTGCGCGGGCGTGCCGCAGCCGGCCAGGTTCCCCGTCCACATCCCCTTGCCGGCGGGAAGCCGCGGCGCGGGCGTGGGTGCCTGCTCCACGTCTTCGGACGAGGCGCCGCGGGGGCGCAGGACCAGCGTGTCCAGCGGCAGCCAGCCGCGCGCGTCCAGCAGCCGGCGCGCAAAGCGGTCGCGCAGCAGGCAGGGGCGCGGCCGGGGCTCCACCACGCGGACGTAGGCGCCGGGGCGCACCCCCTCCAGCCGCCAGCCGCCGGCCAGAGCGCGGTCCAGCGGCTCGCGGTCGGGCGCGGCGATCAGCGCCACGTGCGCCAGGCCGCCGTCGCCCACGGCGCGGCGCACCAGCAGGTCGCCGGGGGCAACGTCCACGCGCAGCGGCTGGCCGGGCGCGGCCACCAGCTGGAACCAGCGTTCCAGCCGCTGGCGCGCCCCCGCGTTGCGCGGGTACGCGAACGCGTCGAAGAGCGCGGCCGGCGGCGGCATCTCCCCTCCGTCCGGAGACGCGCCGACGGCCAGCTCCAGCAGCGCGGGGGCGCCGGTGCCGGCCTCGCCCCGCGCGATCGCCTGGTCCACCCTCTCCACCAGGGCCTGGCCGTACTCCGTGCCGCTCATCGTGTGCCTCCCGGGTCCGGGCAGCCCTGCGCGGGCGCGCCGCCGTGCAGTGCTCAGCGCCAGGGCCACTTCCACGCCTTCCTGTCCTTGCCGATGACCAGCGAATCCTCCGGCGGCCTGGCGGGGTCGAAGTCGACCTCGCCGGCGAAGTAGGCCTGCAGCGCGCGCTCGTCGCCCACGGCCTTGATGAATTCCCTGGCGACGGCGGTGTAGGTGGCGTCGTAGCCGGTGCTGGGGTAGGTGGTGCCGGAGGGCTGCGCCCTGAACCACTCCGCCACCACCCGGTCGGCCATGACCACGGTCATCCCCTCGCTCAGCTTGTCGGCGTTCTTCATCCCCCGCAGCAGCATCATGACGATCAGGTCGTCCCACGCGCCGTCGGTGTACGCGTGCGCCATCTCGTGCGCCACCGCTCCGGCGGTCACGCTGTCGGACTTGAGGAAGATGCGGTTGGTGGTGGCGGACCAGAAGCCGTCCGCCTTGTCCGCTTCTTCCTGGGTGATGGTCATCGTCAGCGCCTTGACCACGGAGAAGATGGCGCCGCGCTCCTCGCTGGTCAGGCGGGTGTTCTCGTCGATGACCTTCAGCCGGTCGGCGGGAAAGGGCTGGCCGGAGACGCGGTAGTATTCCACCAGCTTCTGCGCCACGCGCTCGGGGGCGAACTTCAGGTAGAGGGGCTCCACCCGCTTCGCCATCCGCTCGGCCTCCTCCTGCCTGCGCTTCAGCCAGTCCCCGGGCCCCACGGCGACGATGCTGACCCTGGTTCCGATCTTTGCGCCAAAGGGGATGCGCTTGCCGCGCGCGGGGCGGGAGGAGAACTGGTCCAGGAAGTACGGCTGCAGCTCCTTCGCCAGGCGCTCCGCCTCGGCCTGGGCCTTTTTCACCTCGGCCTCGGCCTTCCGTTTCGCCTCGGCGTCCGCCTTTCGCTTTGCCTCGGCCCAGGCCTTCTTCCTGGCCGCGTCGGCCCTGTCGTCTTCCGGCGACTCCGTCCAGAGCAGGGTGGCGGAGGCGGATTCGTCCGGCTGCCACGCTTCCGCGGCCAGCACGCCGCCGCGCCCCCCGCCCCAGCCGGCGGACGACGCCAGCGCGGCGGACTCCACGGCGTCGAACTCCACGGCGTCGAACTCCACGGCGTCGAGCTCCAGCCACGTCTCCGCCGCCTCCTCGCCCTCTTCGTCGCCCGTGGTCCCGTAGCGCTTGAGGGTGCAGCTGGGTGGCGTCGAGGGCTCGTATCCCGGGGTGGTGTGCACGGTGCTGAAGTCGATGGTGCCCTCGAAGCCTTCCGTCCACTGGCCGAACGCCGCGGCCCACGCCTTCGCGTACGCGGCGGTGTTGCATCCCACGAAGCGGTGGGTGCGCGCGGCGGTGTGCGTGGAGGGCGCGGCCGCGAACCGGTCCGCCAGCGCGGTCTTGCGGGCGACGGTCGCCACCTCCAGGAGCGCTTTCGACTCCGGCTGGACGGCCACGCCGCCGGCGTCGTGCGCCAGGGTGAGCCACAGGTCGTCGCGGGCGTGGCCGTAGTACCACACGCGGGAGATGGAGCCTTTGGGGAGCTGCCGGATCACCTTCCACAGGTCGCCGGCGTCGTCCATCCACTTGAGTGTCCACCCACGCGCCGCCGCACGCTTCTCCAGCAGGTCCACGTACGACTTGAACCCCTCCTTCTTGAGGCCGGCGGGCTCGGAGCGCTTCCTGGCGACGTCGTCCGTCCAGCGCGCCTGGTAGGCCGGCCGGTACACCAGCCAGACCACCTGCTCGTCCGCTTCCCAGAACTTTACGATGGTCCGCTTGCCGGCCTGCATGCGCACGCTCTTGAGCAGCGGGGGATCCACGTAGCTGGACCACGCCTGGTCGTGCGCGGGGTCGCGCGAGTCGTAGACGCCGGGGCCGCCGGAGATGATCAGGAAGCGCTTCCTGGGCGGATCGTCCTCGCTCCAGCCGGCGTCTTCCGCCTCGCGCGGATCGCGGACGGGGCGCACGATCAGCTGGCCGGGGGGCACGCGGCCGGAGGGGTCCAGCAGGCGGCGAGCAAAGGCGTCGGCGCGGCGGTGCGGGCGGGCGCCGGCCTCCACGACGACGACGTAGCCGCCGGGGCGCGGGCTCTCCACGCGCCAGCCGCGGGCCAGCGCCTGGTGCAGCGGCAGCACGTCGGCGCCGGCGGCGAACGCCACGTGCACGTAGCCGCCGCCCGCGATGCGGCGGATCAGGACGTCGCCGGGGCGCAGCGGGTCGCGCAGCGCCTGGCCGGGCGCGGCCACCAGCCGGAACCCGCCGTGCACCCGCGGCCGCGCCCCGCCGTTGCCGGCGAACGCATGGAAGAGCGCTTCGGGAAAGGCCGTCGCGCCGCCTTCCCCGCCGTCGTACCTGTCGCCCATCGTTCCCATCTCCTGCGGTATGGAGAAGCTGGTTCGCGCAGGCCGGAGCGCCACGTCCATCGGGCGCCGCTCCCGGCCATCGCGTCCTCGATGTCTACGGGTTCAGGCTGAGCACCCCGAAGATCCGCCCGGTGCTGGACCGCGCCAGCCGGTCGCCGGTCAGGGGCGTCGCTTCCACCACCGGCTGAAAGGTGCCCGCCGCGTTCTTCTCCTGCTCGTACAGGGTGGCGGCCTCCACCCGCAGCTTTCCCTCGGCGGTGAGCGGAAAGCGGCGAAAGCGGACGCTGTCGCGGGCGGGGCTCACGGCGGCGTTGGGCTCCTGGGGGTCGCCCAGGTTTCCGCCCACGGCGGTCGCGATGCCCGCGGCCGTGTCTACCTGGACCACGATGTCGCCGTGCGTCGCTCCGCCCTCCGGCAGCCGGCCCAGCGAGATCACGTCGCGCGCGCGCCTGGCGGCACGGTCCATGACCACGATGTCTCCCACGGCCACCACGCGGTCGGCGGGGGCAAAGGCGCGGTACGCCAGCGGGGTCGTGCGCCCTTTCGCTTTGGCGATGTAGTCCAGGTGCCGCGCACGGGAGGTGATCCGCAGCAGCGCGTCGCCGCCCGCGGGGACGCCGGTGGCCACGCTCTCCAGCCCCTTGTCGATGGCGACCGCCCGGGCGCACGCCATGATGAACGCGGCGCTCCACGGCACCTTGTCGTCGTGAAAGGCCTTGAACGCCTCCGTCAGGCGGCCCTCCACGATGCGGTGCAGGGCGGTGTGGCACGCGGCGCCCGCAACGCCCGTCAGAAGGTCCTGCCGCGCGCGCTGGAGCGCGGCTTTCGGCGGCCCGCTCCCCGGGCGGGCGGTGAAGAACGCCGCGGGGTAGCCGATGGCGAGGGCGCGCTTCTGGACGGCGGGAAGCGTGTCGGGGCAGATCTCGGGTGCCGTGGCCAGCCAGTAGCGCACCAGGTGGCCCATCTGCCCGGGGACGTTCTCGAACAGGATGTTTCCGCCCGCGCGCCAGGCGCCCGCCTCCAGGATGGCGACGGCCTGGATCGCCTTGCGGATGTCGTCCGCGACCAGGGCCTGCTCCCAGGGCGCGTCCTCGGAGGCCGGCGCCGCCCAGGCACGGGCGCGGAGCGCGGTTCCGCCCCCGCCGAAGACGCGTCCAAAGTGGTCGCCCGGCGACTGGCGCCCGTCCAGGTCCAGCGCCGCCTCCGCAAGCTCCACCAGGTCCACGCCGGCCTCGTCGAACGCCTCGTCCTCGTTTTCGTCCATGGGGCGCCACCCGCCCTGGAACGCGTCCTCGTCGGCTTCCAGCGCGTCTTCGAACGCGTCCTCGTTGGATTCGTCGCCGAACGCCTCGCCCTCGTCTTCATCCACCGGGCTCCACTCGTTTTCGAGCGCGCCGCCCCCGTCTTCCGCCTCGAAGCCCTCCACGAGCCACGCCGGCTGCGCGTCTTCCACGGCGAACGCGTCCCCGGCCGATTCCGCCGCCTCGATGCCTTCGAGCTCCGCCGCTGATGCGTAGATCTCCATCGCCACGTCCTCCGTGATGCCGGCCTCCGCGAATTCCGCTTCCGCATCCACCAAGGCCGCATCCTCCCCCGCTGATTCGGCCTCCACCTCGAACGATGCGGGTTCGATGGATTCCGCCGCCGGCGCGAACCCGGCCATCGCTTCGATCGACCCGGGCGGCGACTCCTCCGGCCATGCGGCGCCGGAGGATTCCGCGACGGATGCGACGGGCTCCATCCCGAACGAACCGCTTTGGATGGCTGCCCGTGCCGTCTCCGCGGCCGGGGGCGCGGATTCGCGGGGAGCGGGGGCCAGGCGCGGGGCGGGGGCGCCGCCGGCCACGTAGGCGCGCGTGGCGGCGATGGCGGCGTCGGTGTCCAGGTAGCCGCTTCCCACGCGGTGCAGGGAATCGTGCGCCAGGTCCGCGGGACGGGTGCTGGTGAGCAGAAGGTTGCGCACCTCCTGGATGTGCAGCTTGCGGCCGGCGGCCTGGAACATCAGCGCCACCGTCCCCGTGACGTGCGGCGCGGCCATGCTCGTTCCCGACTTGCGCACCAGCCGGCGCGGCTCGCCGTCGTCCGGCTGGCGCGGGGCGGAGCGGGCGGCCAGCACGTTCACGCCGGGGGCCACCAGGTCCGGCTTGATGCGCCCGTCGCGCGTGGGGCCCGCGCTGCTGAACCGCCCCAGCCGCCGCTCCGGGTCGTGCGCGTCGTAGGCGCCCACGGCCACCGGGCGAAACCCGTTGGCGATGCTCCCGGTGGTGGAGAGCGCCACCACCATCGGCGCCTCGAAGCGGGCCTGGCACCCGGAGCACCCCGCGTCGCGCTCGATCCACGCGTTGAAGCGGCCGTCCACCACGTCGTCGCCGGTGAGCACCAGCTCCCAGCGGCCCGGCGGGGCGCCGGCGTACAGGTAGACGTGGATGGTGTTGTCCAGGTTGTTGGGCTCGCGGGCGCGGTGGTAGACGCGGCAGGCCTCGTGGCCGCCCAGCGTGAGCGTGGTCTCGTCGTCCGGCCCCGTCTTGCGGGTGATCTCGCCGGTGGGCGCGCGCACCTGCACCCCCAGCACGTCGCGCCCCGGGTACCACACCTCCAGCTCATTGGGGGTGACGTCGGCCTCGCCCACCAGGAAGGGGATGGAGAGCACCTGCCCGGGGCGCAGCTGCCCGGACGCGTGCGCGCCGCGGTCGTAGTAGTTGCCCGTGCTCTGCCCGATGAAGCGCCCCGGCACCCCCGTCAGCGCCGCGTCGAAGGCCTGCTCCACCAGGCTGGTGCCGTCGTGCGAGCCCATCTGCCGGCCCATGCTGGTGTTGATGCACACCGGCCGGTCGCCCGCCGTGCGAAAGATGAAGTCCACCGCCTCCAGCAGGCAGACGGAATCCCCCAGGGCGGCCTGCCCGGGGAGCGCCCGGCTGGCCAGGTGCACGAAGATCAGCTCCGCCTCCGGCGCCACCCCCGCCGGCCCCACCCGCCCGTTGCCGGCGGCGATGTCCATCACGTGCGTGCCGTGGGCCCCGCTGTCGTCGGGGTCGGAGCGGCGCCAGTCGTAGCCCAGCGCTTCGTCCGGCCTTTCCGCGGCCAGGGCGCGGTCGATGTCGGCCGCCGTGTGCACCACGCCGTAGCCGTAGCGGTTGGGGCGGTCGGCGCGGTACGGCGCCGTCTGGTCCCAGAGGGCCAGCAGCCGGGTTCGCCCGTCTCCGTGGCGAAAGTTGACGTGGGTGTAGTCGAGCCCCCAGTCGACCACGGCCACCGCCGTGCCGAAC
>DASWMA010000756.1:0-2941 GCA_036399995.1 Longimicrobium sp.
TGCGTCGGGGGCGGCGTGGGACGGCGGCGGGTGGCGCGGCCGCGGCGAGCCCCCTCCCCCGGCCCCTCGCCCCGCCCCGCAGGGGAGGGAGAACCGCGGTTCCGGGAGCTGGTCTGCACCCCGTGCGTGAGGGATGCGCGCCCGGAGGGCCGGGAACGCGGCGGCCCTCGCGCTGGTACCTCCGACGGCACGGGGCTGGTGAGCCGCCGCGGGCCCGGCGCGGTTGGCAACGGCGGTATCGTTGCCTACCGCGCGCGCAGCCCGGTTCGGCGCCCCGGCGCCGAAAACGTCCAACTTCCCTGCACTTCCGGGGTAGACCGTTAGATTGCGCGGGTGCGTCCCGAACGAGTCCGCTGTCGCGGGCGTCGGAGCACACAGACCGATCATCCGACTGCAAAAGTCCCAAGCCACGCCCGAGCGGAGCCGAATGCACCACCTTCGCCGCCTCACGGCACTGTTCGCCCTGCTCCTCCTTCCCCGCGCGCTTGCCGCGCAGGTGGGCGGGAGCACCGACATCATCACCGGCCGCGTACGGGGTCCGGACGGGAACGGGATCGCCGGCGCCGCCATCGAGGTGGTGTCGGCCGAGACCAGCGTGCGCCGCACCACCGCGACGCGCCCGGACGGCCGCTTCACCCTCACCTTTCCCGAGGGCGGCGGGCGCTACACCGTGCGCGCGGTGGCGCTGGGCCACGCGCCCCAGACTGCCACGCTGGTGCGCCAGGCCGACGAGGACGTGCTGACGGTGGACTTCCGCCTGGGCGAGCAGCCGATCGTGATCGAGGGGATCCGCGCCACCGCCAGCCGCACGCCGCCGCCCGGCCGCGGCGACCCCGGCGGGCAGGAGCGCAACATCCCCTCGGAGCTGGTGAACCGCCTCCCGCTGGAAGACACCGACCCCGCGCGCGTGGCCCAGCTCTCCCCCGGCGTGGTGGGAACCCCGGCCCCCGACACCAGCGAGCAGCGGCAGTCGTTCTCGGTGGCCGGCCAGCGCCAGTCGCTCAACCAGGTCACGGTGGACGGGACGAGCTTCGCCTCGGCGCTCAGCGGCGGGCAGTTCGGCGGCGGGTCGCCGCTGGGGCTGCCGCAGGAGGGGCTGCGCGGCACGCAGGTGGTGACCAGCAGCTACGACGTGGCGCGCGGCCAGTTCGCCGGCGGCCAGGTGTCGATGACCACCCGCGCCGGCACCAACTTCGTGTCGGGCTCGGTCAGCTGGAACCTGCGCGACCCCACGCTGCCGGGGGGCGCCGGCCGGCCGGCGTGGGGCGGCGGGTTCACCCAGAACCGGATCAGCGGCGGCATCGGCGGGCCGATCCGCAAGGACAGGGCGTTCTGGTTCGTGTCGGCCTCGGGGCAGCAGCGCACCGACCGGCTCTTCTCGCTCACGCCCAACGACGGCACCGCGCTCACCGCGCTCGGGGTGCACCCCGACTCGGTGCAGCGCTTCCTCGAGATCCTGCAGAGCCGCTACGGCGTGACCGGGAGCACCGGGCGGTTCGACCGCACCGGCACGGCCATGAGCCTGCTGGGGCGGGTGGACGTGAACCTGAACCAGCAGCACACGCTGGTCGTCCGCGGCCACCTGAACGTGTACGGGCAGGACCGCGCCCGCATCGGCTTCCTGGAGACGGAGGAGAACGGGGGCGAGGTGGAGAGCGACGGCCTCGGCGCCATCGTGTCGCTGAGCTCGCGCTTCGGGGGAAGCTGGATCAACGACGTGCGGGCCAGCATCACCAACGACCGCCGCGACCAGTCGCCGTACGTGGCGGTGCCGGAGGGGCGGGTGCGGGTGACGTCCACGCTCGACGACGGGCGGCTGGGCGTGGCCTCCCTGGTGTTCGGCGGCGACCGCTCGCTCCCCTCCACCAGCCGCGAGACCACGCTGGAGGTGACCGACGAGCTGTCGTTCCTGTTCCGCGACCGGCACCGCCTGAAGCTGGGCGGGCTGATCAACCACACCTCGTTCGAGCAGGAGCAGACCTTCAACCGGCTGGGGTCGTTCGACTTCAACTCGCTGGCCGACTTCCAGGCGGGGACGGCGGCGCGCTTCACCCGCTCGCTGGCGCCGCGCACCACCGGCGGCGGAGGCGTCAACGCCGCGCTGTACCTGGGCGACACCTGGCGCCCCACCACGCAGCTGCAGATCTCGTTCGGCGTGCGCGCCGAGACGTCGCGGTTCGACCGCGCCCCCGCCGCCAACCCCCAGGTGGCCCAGCTGTTCGGGCGGCGCACCGACCAGATCCCCGGCGAGGTGCACGTGAGCCCGCGGGTGGGGTTCAGCCTGCGGATGAACGAGCAGGGGACGCCGCTGAAGCTGCTGCGCGGCGGCTTCGGCGAGTTCCGCGGGCGCGCGCCCTTCTCGCTGTACGCCAGCGCACTGGACCAGACGGGGCTCGACACCGGCGAGGGGCAGATCGTGTGCGTGGGCCCCGGCGTGCCCGCGCCGAGCTGGCAGGCGTACGAGCAGGGCGAGGCCGCCATCCCCACCGCCTGCAGCGCCGCCGCGCCGCCGCAGGCCATGGAGCGCAGGCCCACGGTCACGGTGTTCTCGCCCGGCTTCCAGGCGCCGCGCTCGTGGCGCGCGTCGCTGGGCTACCAGACGCAGATCTTCCGCTTCCTTTCCGCCAGCGTGGACGTGAGCCAGGCGTGGGGGGTGAGCCTGTTCGGGGTGCGCGACCTGAACCTGACCCCCGCGCAGATCGTCCTCCCCTTCGAGGAGGACCGCCCGGTGTACGTGGCGGCCGACGCCATCATCCCCGCCACCGGCGAGGTCACGTTCTTCGCGTCGCGCCGCTTCCCGCAGTACGGGCAGGTGTTCGAGGTGAACTCGCGGCTGGGCTCCACCACCACGCTGGTGACGGTGGCGATGAACGGGCTCCTTCCGCCGCGCGTCCTGTTCAGCGCCAGCTACACCTGGATGCGCTCGCGCGACCAGTCGAGC
>DASWMA010000757.1:0-14351 GCA_036399995.1 Longimicrobium sp.
GTGGGCAAGGGGCTGCGCACCGCCCCGCGCGACGCGCTCCTGGCCGACTCTGTGCCCCCCGAACTGCGCGGCACCGCCTTCGGCATCCACCGCGCGGCGGACCACGCGGGCGCGGTGGTGGGTCCTCTGATCGCCTCGGCCATCCTGCTGATGTGGCCGGGAAAGCTGCGCTGGGTCTTCGCGCTGGCGCTGGTCCCCGGGCTGCTGACGCTGGCGGTGGTGCTCTGGAAGGTCCGCGACCCCGCGCCCCAGCCCGTCGCCACGAAGCCGGGCGGCGACGCGAAGCCGCCCCGGATGCTGGCGCGGCCGGGCGAGCTGGGGCCGGCGCTGCCGCGCTACCTGGGCGTGGTGGTGCTGTTCGCGCTGGGCAACTCGTCCGACGCGTTCCTGCTGCTGCGCGCGCGGGAGCTGGGCGTGGCGGTGGCGTTGATCCCCATTCTCTGGTCGGCGCTGCACGTCAGCAAGATGGTGTTCAGCGTCATCGGCGGGCGGCTGAGCGACCGCGTGGGGGCGCGCGCGGCCATCGTGGCGGGGTGGCTGGTGTTTGCCGGGGTCTACGCGGGGTTCGCGGTGGCCAGCGAGCAGTGGCACGCGTGGGCGCTGTTCGCCGTCTACGGCCTCTTCTTCGGCCTGACGGAGGCGCCCGAGAAGGCGCTGGTGGCCGAGATGGCGCCCGCTGGGCTGCGGGGGAGCGCGTACGGCTGGTACCACGCGGCGGTGGGGGTGGCGGCGCTGTTCGCCAGCATCCTGTTCGGCGCCGTGTGGACGGCGTACGGCGGACCCGCGGCGTTCGGGATGGGCGGCGGAATCGCACTCGCCGCCGCCGTGCTGTTCCTCTTCATCGTCCCGCGGGCAGGCGGACGGACGGCCACGGCGTGATGCAGGTGTGTCCCTCCGCCCCCGCGACCGGCGGTTGAATCAAAACCGGCGGTTGAAACCGGCGGTTGAAACCGGCGGCTGATATCGGGAAGTCCGCCTTCGCGGACTGCATGCGACGATACGCGCGCGGTGCATGCACGAACGTCTCCGGATCGATCTCCCCCTTCTCCTGCAGTTCGGGAGAAGGGGGCCAGGGGGATGAGGGGCCCTACGCGATCCGCCGCGGCCGCCGCACCACGATCGGCGAGCCGTCGGCCACGAAGGCGCTGGAGGGCGGCGCCGCCAGCGGGGCGGCGAACTCGGCGCCGTACAGCGCGGCCACGTCGGCATCCAGCCGGGCCTCGTCGGCCTTCCACACGCGCCAGCTCGGGTGCTCCACGCGGTACTCCACAGTGCCGCCGTCGCGCTGGGCCGCGTAGCCCCAGTAGTGCTCGGTGATGAACTCTTCCTCGCTCCCCGCCACCAGCGGCTGCGATGCGCCGCTCACCCGCGCGCCCACCGAACACCAGCGCTCGCGGAACCGCCAACCGTACTCCACCTGGCCGCCCTGCGCGCCCAGCTCCACGCGGTGCCGCATGGGCAGCGCCACGTAGCGCTCGTTGTACACCAGCCGCGCCAGCGTCGCCACCGCCCACCGCGGCACGATCTCGCGGATGAAGCACACCCCCCGCCGCCACCCTTCGGGCCCCTGCCGCCCCACGTAGAAGCGCAGGTTCACCTCTTCGAAATGCCGGTGGAAGGGGATGGGGATCCCCAGCAGCCGCGTGTCCATGAACATGAAGCCCACGGCGCTCACGAAGGTGCGCCCCTGCCACGCGTCCAGCTCGGTGCCGCGGGGGACGTAGGGGCGCAGGATGGCGGGGTCCACCTCCCAGTTCAGCATCACCAGCGAGCGCCAGGCGGCGGTCAGGAACCGCCGAGGCTCCGCGGCGGGCGCTTCGGCCGGCACGTGGGGTTCGGACATCGATGGGGATCTCGTCGGGTGATGTGCCGGGCGGGTCAGCGGCCGGGGACCAGCGTTCGCGCGTTTCCGTCCCACCGCCATGCGGCCTCGCGTCCGTGCAGGTGCACGCCGCCCAGCCAGCGGTCGATGCCGTTCAGCCGCACGTGGTCTTCACGGCCTTCCAGCACCGCGCGGCCGGCGTCGGTCAGCGTCACCGGCCGGTTGATGCCGCCCGGCTCGCCCGCTCCGATCGCCACCAGCGGATGGTCGCCGGCCGCGAGCGCTTCCACGTACGCCGTGAACGAGGCGTCGCCGAGCCAGATCGGGTCTTCCAGGGCGTGGTGCGAGGCCAGGTACGCGTCGCGAAGCGTCGCCGCGCCGCCGGCGATCACCTGCAGCGCCTGGTGCTCGCTGCGCGACAGGCCGTTGGCGGTGGAGGGGAACTGCTCCAGGTGCCGCGCCAGTGCGTCGGCCAGGTACGGCAGCTCCAGCGTGTCGCCATCCAGCAGCGCGGTGATGGCGGCCGGGTCGGGCGAGCGGAAGGCGGCCCAGGCCGCGGCGCCGAGCGCGCGCTGCTCGGTGGTGACGGGGCAGCGCTGGGTGAACCGCTCCGCCAGCCGCGCGGGCTGCGAGTGACCCAGGTACTCGGCGCCGCACACCAGCGACAGCCGCGGGCCGGCGTGCTCCGCGAACCAGTCCAGCACCTGGATCAGCTGGAGCTGGTCGTACAGGTCGTGCTCGAACCACAGCACCACCTCGGCGTGCGCGCCGCACCCGGCCAGCGCCGCGTCTCGCCCGGCGAACTCGCGCGCGACGTCGTCCTCCGCACCCCACCCACGCCCGGCGATGAAGCGCGCGCGGACGGCGCTCAGCTCCGGCAGGTCGAGCCCAGCCGGCACCGGCCCGTCGTGCAGCACGTCGCGCCAGCACAGCACTTCGCCGCCCACGCCCGACACGCGCAGCAGGTCGCCCGCCGTGTCTCCGTTGGTGATGTGCAGCATCGTCACCGCTCCGTCCCTCCCCCTCAGGTGCGCAGCGGCACGTCGCCCGGCTCGCTCCAGCCGGGGCGGCCGCGCAGCTCGGCCGCCAGCGGTGAGTCGCGGTGGTGCACCATCACCACGGTCTGCTCCGCCTGCGTCACGTGCATGTACTTGTGAAAGCCCGCCGCCTCGCGCGAAACGCCGCGCCCCTCCAGCGCCTTCAGCGCGGCGTCGGCCTCGGCCAGCGCGTCGCCCTTCTTGATCAGCACGTGGTACGTCATCACGCCTCCCGCGGTGGATCAAACCCGGGCGTGCAACCTAATCCGTCTCCACCCCCGCCGCACGCGCCTTGGCCGAAGGCGGACGAGGCCCTCACCATTGATCGGCCGCCGTTGCCTTCGCTCACCTGCGGTTCACGATCCGGCCAGCCGGTGGCGCGCCGGATGGACGCGCGGCGGGATGCGCGCGGCCCGCTTCGGCCCTTTCGCCAATCGTTCTCAAGACGCTTGACGGCCCCTCGCCCAGGGCCCTACTCTGCCACCGCCGAGCGTATCACATCCCTCTGCCCGGCACTCGCCTCAATCCCATCCGATCCCACCCGGAGAAGAACCGATGTCAGTCGAAACCATCAGCGTTCACGGCGTTCCCGTCTTTGGCAAGGGCGTGGAGCCCACCGTGGGGCAGCCCGTGGACACCACCGGCAACGACCTGGTGGAGGTGGTGAGCTGGACGGCCCAGTACCAGGGCGGCCAACTGCAGATCAACGCCGTGGTGCAGCCGGTGAACGCCGCCGACACCATCATGTCGCTGATCGTGGCCGCCACCCCCACCACCGCGCCTTACACCGTGTTCGCCGGCAGCAACACCGTGGTGTTCGGCGCCGATTCGCCGGGCGCCTCGGTGGCCGGGATGGCGTTCAGCGGCCTGTGGAACCCCGGCAACAACGGCACCCAGGTGATCGCCTCCATCAACGGGCTGGTCTTCTCCAACGGCAAGACGCAGGGCTACGGCTGGGCGCAGACCATGGACGTGGAGAACGCCTAGACAGCCCGGGCCGCGCGGTTACCTTTCGCGGCCGACCCCGAGGCCCCGCCGCCCGGCGGGGCCTCTTCTCGTTTCTGGTGGATGGTGAGGATGGACGAAACCGGGACCCTCTCGCGCGCCGAGGTGCTGGCGCGCACCCAGGCGCACGTGCGGCAGGAGATGAGCGGCGAGGGCACGGGGCACGACTGGTGGCACGTGCACCGCGTGCGGCAGACCGCGTTGCGGCTGGCCCGCGAAGAGGGCGCCGACCCCTACGTGACCGAGCTCGCCGCCCTCCTGCACGACCTTGCCGACCACAAGTTCCACGGCGGCGACGACACCGCCGGCCCGCGGGCGGCGCGGGAGTGGCTCCAGTCGCTCGGCGCGGAGGAGGCGGTGATCGCCCACGTGGCCGCGATCATCGCCGGCGTGTCGTACAAGGGCGCCGGCGTGGCCACGCCCATGGAGACGCCCGAGGGCCGCGTGGTGCAGGACGCCGACCGGCTCGACGCCATCGGCGCCATCGGGATCGCGCGGACGTTCGCCTACGGCGGCAGCCGCGGCCGGCCGCTGCACGACCCCGACGCCGCGCCCGAGGCGCACGGCTCGTTCGCGGCCTACAAGGCGAGCACGGGGCCCACCATCAACCACTTCCACGAAAAGCTCCTGCTGCTGCGCGACCGGATGAACACCGGCGCCGCGCGGCGCATGGCCGAGGGGCGGCACTGCTTCATGGAGCAGTTCCTGGAACGCTTCCACGCCGAGTGGGAGGGGGAGGACGGGCTGGAGGGCGATGGAGACGCTTGACCTGGGCGGCGGCGTGCACGTGCTGCGCGGCGCCGTCAACAGCGCGCTGGTGGAGACGGAGAACGGGCTGCTGGTGTTGGATACGGGGCTGGACCGCGGCGCCGCCAACCGCATTGCCCGCGCGGCGGAGGAGCTGGGGCGGCCGCTGGTGGCCATCCTCAACACCCACGCCCACGCCGACCACCACGGCGGCAACGCGCACCTGGTCCGCCGCTTCGGCATCCCCGTCCACGCGCCGGCGGTGGAAGAGTGCGTGATCCGCGAGCCGCGCTACGAGCCCGTCTACCTGTTCGGCGGCGCGGCGCCGGTCACCGCGCTCACCAGCAAGTTCCTGCAGGCCGAGCCCTCCCCCGTCGACCACGTGGTCCGCCCCGGCGAGACGGCGGAGATCGACGGGCGCGCGCTGGAGATCGTGGACCTCGCCGGCCACAGCCTGGCGCAGGCCGGCGTCCGAGTCGGCGACGTGCTGTTCGCGGCGGACGGCTTCTTCGGCCGCGAGCCGCTGGAGAAGCACGGCGTTCCGTACCTGGTCGACGCCTTCCGGTGGATGGAGACGCTGCGGCAGCTGGGGGAGATGGATGCCGCGTGGATGGTTCCCGGCCACGGCGAGCCGCTGGACGACGTCCGCGACACGCTGGATCTCAACCTCGCCATCCTCCAGCGCGCGGCCGACTGGCTGGTGGAGCGCCTGCGCCGCGCCCCCGCCGGCACCGAAGACCTGCTGGTCGAGTTCGCCGCCGCGATGACGATGCGCATCGCCGACCCGCCGTCGTACGTGCTGAACCGCGCCACGCTCCTCGGCTTCCTCTCGTCGCTGGAGCGCGCCGGCCAGCTCCGCGTGGTGATCGACGGCGGGCGGTGGAGCTGGGAGGCGGTGGGGTAGGGCGGCCGGGGGAAGGGCGATTGAAGAAATCGCTGCAACAACCACACGAAGTGCGCCTTCGCGGACTACCGGGTTCGGCTCGGCTGACGGGACGGTGCGCGTGACCGGCTGTCGCTGCCAGGTCTGATCGGTCACCCGCGAAGATCTCGCGTCACCCACACGCGAGCGACAGCGAGCCTTCGTCCCTCCCCTGCAGTTCGGGGGAGGGACAGGCGTTCTGGACGCGACGCAGTCGCGCCAGGACGCCAGGGAGAGGGCTCCCGGCGGGGCTACAGCGCGGCGGGCGGGCGGTAGATCCACCCCTCCAGCGCCACCGTCTCCGCCGGCACCCGCCCGACGCGGCGCGGCTGGTCCAGGTCGTCGCGGCAGAGGAAGGCGACCAGCGCGGCGATGCAGGCGTCGCGCGCGTCTTCCAGCGTGCAGGCGCACGCCTCCACCGAGGGGTGCGCGAAGGTCATGAACGGCTTGAGCGCCGCCGGCCGCGCGCGCACCTCGCCGGGGCGCGACGGCACCCTTCCGCCGCGGATCCCCAGCTCCTTGGCCGCGCCGGAAGGATAGATCTCGATGATCGTGGTCGCGGCGGAGTCGTTGGGTGCCTGGGGGAGGATCGACACCTCGGCGCAGTCGCGAAGCTCGTGCAGGAAGCGCATCCCCTCCAGCGTCTGCTTGTAGATGCGCATGTCGAGCGGCGCCAGCGCGCCGCCGGTGTCGGTGGCGCGCGGCGCCTTCTGCACGTCGGGAAAGCTCTTCCAGATCTCCTCCGGCGGCCGGTCGGCTACCCACGCCGCCACACCGGCCCAGCTCGCCGGGCGCTCCCCCGCGATCCGCCGTGCCACCGCCGCCGGCACGCTGAACGGAAAGTCGGCGCCCCACAGGATCGCGTCGTCTTCCTCCGCGCCGGCGGGCTTGCGCCAGTAGCCGGCCACGTGCGCGCGCAGGTCTTCGCGGAAGGGGAGCGGGCACAGGCTCACGATCTCGAGCTTTCCCTCGTGCTCGCGCCCCACGGCGGCCCACAGGTTCGAAAGTGGCTCCTTCGCGCCGGAGAAGTCGATCCCGCCGAAATAGCGGAAGTGGGGCATGCGGAGCTCGGTAGCGGGTGAGGGGCGGATGGACGCGGGAAGATCCGCGGGCCGGTGCCGCCGCACAAGCCCGCGATGTTCGGTCGATAACCCTCAGCCGGCGGACGGGGTGATCCCGAGCTGTTCCGCCAGCGCCGCGGGGTCGGTCACCGGCTGCTTGCACGCCAGCCGCTCGCACACGTACGCCGTGGCGCGGCCGCCCTGCGCCGTCCGCCCCTCCAGCAGCGGGATGACCGCGGCCGCGTCGCCTCCCCCGTCCGGCGGCTGGAAGGCGAGCACCGCGTTGGGCAGGTAGGCGCGGTTGATGGTGCGCAGCAGCGCGCGCGTGTCCTCCCCCGCGGGCTGGCCCACGACGGCGACCTCCACGGGCGTGGCGAGCGCGAAGTCGAGCGCACAGAGCAGGTGCCCGAAGCCCAGCGGCACGCGCGCCATGTACTCGCCCATCGCCGCCAGCGCGCGCTCGGCCACCTCGCGGTACCGCTGCTCGCCGGTGAGCTCCGCCAGCCGCAGCAGCGCCATCACCGCGGCCGAGCCGCCGGAGGGCGTGGCGTTGTCGAACACGTCGCGCGGGCGCACCACCAGCGCTTCCGCGTCCGTCGCCGTGTCGTAGAACGCGCCCTCGTCCTCTTCCCAGAACCGCTCGATCATCGCGTCGGCCAGCGAGCGCGCCTCGCGCACCCACCGCGGGTCCCACGTGGCCTCGTAGACGGCGATCAGCGCGTCGGCCAGCAGCGCGTGGTCTTCGAGGAAGGCGGGGATCTTGGCTCGTCCGTCCTTGTAGGTGCGCAGCAGCCGCCGGTCGTGCATCAGCTGGGTGGTCAGGAACTCGGCGTTGCGCCGGGCGATGGCGAGCCAGTCGTCGCGCTCCAGCACGCGCGCCGCCTCGGCGAACGAGTGCAGCATCATCGCGTTCCAGCTGGTGAGCACCTTGTCGTCGAGCCCCGGCCACACGCGCTTCGCCCGCGCGTCGTACAGGATCTTGCGGCCGCGGTCGACCACCGCGCGCAGCCGCTCGGGCGTGGTCCCGGCGGCGGCGGCGACCTCGTCGGCGGGGTGGGCGGTGTGGAGGATGTTCCTCCCCTCGAAGTTGCCGGCGTCGCTCACGTCGTAGTAGCGGCGGAAGAGCGGACCGTCTTGCGGCCCCAGCAGCTCGTCCACCTCCGCCGGGTCCCACAGGTAGAACTTCCCCTCCTCGCCCTCGCTGTCGGCGTCGAGCGCGCTGTAGAAGCCGCCCTCGGGGCTGGTCATCTCACGCTGTACCCAGGCCAGCGTCTCCTCCACCACGGTGCGGTGCGCGTCGTCGCCCGTGGCCTGCCACGCGTGCAGGTATGCGCGCGAGAGCAGCGCGTTGTCGTACAGCATCTTCTCGAAGTGGGGCACCAGCCACCGGTTGTCGGTGCTGTACCGCGCGAAGCCGCCGCCCACGTGGTCGTACATCCCGCCCGCCGCCATCATGTGCAGCGTGAAATCGGCCATCTGCAGCGCCTCGGCGGTGCCGGTGCGCTTCCAGTGCCGCAGCAGGAACTCCAGCAGCATCGGCTGCGGGAACTTGGGCGCGCTGCCGAAGCCGCCCCAGCGCGGCTCGAAGCGCCCGGCCAGCCCCGCGTACGCCCGCTCCAGCACCTCTGCGTTCAGCGGAGACGCCGTGCCGGCCACCGCGCCGCTCTGCGCGAGCACGTCGCGGATCTCGCCCGCGCTCTGCTCCACGTCGGCACGCCGCTCGTTCCACGCTTCGGCCACCGCCAGCAGCACCTGCCGGAACGAGGGCATCCCCTGCCGCGGCTGCGGCGGGTAATAGGTGCCGCCATAGAACGGCTCGCCGCGCGGTGTCAGGAACATCGTCATCGGCCAGCCGCCGTGCCCGGTCATCTGCTGCACGGCGTTCATGTAGATCGAGTCGATGTCGGGGCGCTCCTCGCGGTCCACCTTCACGTTCACGTACAGCCGGTTCATGAGCGCCGCGGTCTCCTCGTCTTCGAACGACTCGCGCTCCATCACGTGGCACCAGTGGCACGCCGAGTAGCCCACGGAGAGCAGGATCGGCCGCTCTTCGGCGCGCGCGCGCTCCAGCGCCTCGGGGCCCCAGGGGTACCAGTCCACCGGGTTGTGGGCGTGCTGCAGCAGGTACGGGCTGGTTTCGTTCGCCAGTCGGTTGGCCATCGGAAGCTCGGTTCGGGAAGCGCCGTCGCGGTCGGGAAGGCAGCGGATGCGAGGGCCGGGCCGCGGACACTGCACGCACAATTAAGGTCCTTGCATGTGGACACCTCCCCGTTTATATCTTCGTGGCGCGGGTCACACTTTGTTCACTTCCGGGGGGGTGCGGCCGGGTAGCTTGACGAGTGCAGGGCTGCGGGTCATCTTATAAGCAGGTAATTCACTGCTGCCAAGGATGCCCCATGCTCAAGCTCGAAGACATCTACTCGCTCACCGACTTCCAGCGGAACACCCGCGAGCACGTGCGGCGGCTGCAGGAAAGCCGGCGCCCCACGGTGCTCACGGTGAACGGCCGTGCCGAGGTGGTGGTGCAGGACGCCGGAAGCTACCAGGAGCTGCTCGACCGTATCGAGCGCGCCGAGGCGATCCTGGCGATCCAGGAAGGGCTGGAGTCCGTGGCGCGCGGCGAGGGGCGTTCCGCGCGTGAACTGTTCGACGAGATCCGGAAGAACGCCAGGAGCCCAGGGTGACATCCTACGAGGTGATCGTTCAGCCACGGGCGGAACGCGAGATCAGGGACACACACCGGTTTCTCGCGACCACCGCCCCCGCTTCGGCGGAACGGTGGCTGAACGGCATCTCGAGAGCCATCCTCACGCTGGAAGACATGCCGAAGCGCTGCCCGTTCGCGCCCGAGGCGGAGCATTTCAGACGGCACCTGCGGCAGCTGGTCTACGATCGCTACCGCATCGTCTTCGTGATCACCGGCCGCCACGTGCGCGTGCTGACGGTGCGCCACATGTCGCGCAAGCCGCTGAAGCGCAAACGGCCGGATTAGCCGGCACCGCCCTCGCTCGCGAGGGCTTCCGCATCGCATTTACGTACAGACGATCAACCACTCTGGGAGAGCCGGCGATGGCGACCGACGTTGACGCGCTGGAAGAGGAGCGCATCTTTGCAGCAGAGGCCAATCTGCTCAAGGAGCCCAACATGTTCGATCTCCGCGACACCTGCCCGCTCGCCGACTTCCAGGCAGACCCGCGCAAGCACCTCGACCGGCTGACGCAGAGCGGACGGCCGCAGGTGCTGAAGGTGGAGGGCGGACCGGAGTTCGTCATCCAGAGCGCGGAGGCATACCGCGAGCTGCTCCGGCGGCTGGACTACGCGGAAACAGCTCTCGACATCGATCAGGGGATTGATGCGCTCGAGCGCGGCGACACAGTGCCTCTGGACGAGGCCTTCGAGCAGATCCGCAACGGGACGTGGCGACGTGATCCGTGAAATACCTCGTTCGGATCTCACGCCCGGCGTTGCATCGGGTCGGCGACACCTATGCATTCCTCCGTGAGGGAGACCCTCGCTTCGCGGACGACTGGATCACGGGCCTGTACGAGACCTTTGCAACGCTTCGAACGCTGCCGAACCGGGGTCGCATCGCGCCTGAGTCGCCCCGGCGCGGCCACACCGTTCGCCAGATTCTCTACCGAAAGTACCGTGTGACGTACGTGGTGACCGATGGGCGGGTGACGATCACGAGTGTCCGCCATTCCTCTCTCCCACCAGATGGCGAGGAGTGGGACGACTCACTCTGGTGACGGCACCGGCGTTGCGTGGTATGTTGTGTTCCCGTTTTCATTTCGGTGCACTCCGGCAGGGCAGTTTCCGTGCAGCAGATCTTCCGTCGCCTCTTCAGGCACAGGTTCGGAAAGAACCCCGTCTCCATCCTTCCGCTGGAGGGTGACGGGTCGCAGAGGCAGATGTTCCGCCTGGTGGGCGAGTCGATCGAGACCGCCATCGGCGTGGTGGGCCCCGACCGCGAGGAGAACCGCGCCTTCCTCTCGTTCACCGAGGCGTTCCGCTCCATCGGCCTTCCCGTTCCCGAGATCTACGGGTACGACGAGAAGAACGGGCTGTACCTGGAAGAGGACCTGGGCGAGACCACGCTGTTCGACGCCCTGTCGCTGGCCCGCAAGGAAGAGCCCGACGCGGCGTTCCCCACGGCGATCGTCCCCGTGTACCGCCGCATCCTGGAGCTGCTCCCGCGCTTCCAGGTGCAGGGCGGGAAGGCGGTCGACTACTCCGTGGCCTACCCGCGCGCGGCGTTCGACCGGCAGTCGATCCTGTGGGACCTGAACTACTTCAAGTACCACTTCCTGAAGCTGGCGCACGTCCCCTTCAACGAGGCGCGGCTGGAGAAGGACTTCCGCCGCTTCGCCACCTTCCTGCTGGGCGCCGACACCCGCCACTTCCTGTACCGCGACTTCCAGAGCCGCAACATCATGCTGCGCGACGGCGAGCCGTGGTTCATCGACTACCAGGGCGGCCGGCGCGGCGCGCTGCAGTACGACGTGGCCTCGCTGCTGTACGACCCCAAGGCCGGCGTGCCCGAGGAGCTGCGCGAGGAGCTGCTCGACCACTACCTCGACCAGCTCGACACGCTCCTCCCGCGGGTCGACCGGGTACGCTTCCGCCAGCATTTCCGCGGCTACGTGCTCGTGCGCATCATGCAGGCGATGGGCGCGTACGGCTACCGCGGCTTCTACGAGCGCAAGCCGCGCTTCCTGCAGAGCGTGCCGCAGGCGGTGCGTAACCTGGAGCGCATCCTCGAGACCGGCTTCCTCCCGGTGGAGCTCCCCGAGCTGCGCGCGGTGTTCGAGCGGATCTGCGCGTCGCGCAGCCTGCGCAAGTCGCAGCCCAAGGCGCCGCCGGGGCTCACGATCCACGTGGGGAGCTTCAGCTACAAGGGCGGCTACCCCGAAGACGCGGGCGGCCACGGCGGCGGGTTCGTCTTCGACGCGCGCGCCATCCACAACCCCGGGCGCTACTCCGAGTATTCGCCGCTGTGCGGGTGCGACGAGCCGGTGATCACGTTCCTCGACGGGATGCCCGAGGTGCACGAGTTCTGGGACCACGTGCGGGGGCTGGTGGACAACTCGGTGGGCGTGTACCTGCTGCGCGGCTTCACCTCGCTCAACGTGTGGTTCGGGTGCACGGGCGGGCAGCACCGGTCGGTCTACTTCGCCAACCGCCTGGCCGACCACCTGCGGCGGAGCTTCGCCGCGGTCAACGTGATGGTCACGCACCGCGAAGAAGCGAAGTGGCCCGCCAACCAGCCGCGGCCCGAAGAAGAAGCCGAAGCCGAGCAGGAGCCCGCGGGCGTGGGCGGCGCGGCGTAAGCGGCCGTGGACGCCATGATCCTGGCGGCGGGGCTGGGCACGCGCCTGCGCCCGCTCACCGACCACACGCCCAAGCCGCTGATCCCCGTGGGCGGCGTGCCGATCCTCGAGCGGGTGGCGCGCCGCCTGATCGCCGCCGGGGCCGACCGGCTGGTGGTGAACGTGTCGCACCTGGGGCACAAGGTGGAGGCGTTCCTGCGCGAGCGCGGCGGTTTCGGGGTGGAGTGGCACGTCTCGCCCGAGCCCGGCGCCCCGCTGGAGACCGGCGGCGCGCTGGTCCTCGCCGAGCCGCTGGTGCGCAAGGACGCGCCCTTCTTCCTGCACAACGGCGACATCCTCACCGACCTGCCGCTGGGCGAGCTCTACGGCGCGCACCAGCACGCCGCCCCGCTGGCCACGCTGGCGGTGATGGAGCGCGAGACCCAGCGGCACCTGCTGTTCGACGACCGCGGGCTGATGGGGCGCACCGACGCGGCGAAGGGGGTGGACCTGCGCGTGCGCGAGGCCGTGGGCCCGGTGCGGAAGCTGGCGTTCGGGGGGGTGCACGTGATCTCGCCGCGCATCTTCGGCCTGCTGACGGAGCGCGGCGCGTTCTCGATCCTCGACCCCTACCTGCGCCTGGCCGAAGCGGGCGAGGTGATCCTCCCCTTCCGGGTGGACGGCTGGCACTGGATCGACATCGGCAGCCCCCAGCAGCTCCAGGCGGCGCAGGACCGGGTGGCGGAGCTGGCGGACTGATCCCCGTCACCTGACGCGGCGCGGGAACGGCGGAAACGCGTGGGTCTGGGCGTGTCCCTCCGCTGCGCTCCGGGCCGGGCTGCGCGCGCGGTAGGCAACGATACCGCCGTTGCCAACCGCGCCGGGCCACCGCCGCGCCGGCCATCCAGCCGATCCCGCCGGCGTCCGCCCACGCGCGGCGGCGTCCCCGGCCCTCCGGGCGCGCATCCCTCACGCATCGTGGCGTTTCCGAACCCCTACACCGTTGCGGGATCGAGGCCGCCCGGACCGTCACACGGAGACGCGGAGAAGAACGGAGGAACGGAGAGCTTCATCGCAGTTCTCCGTTCCCTCCGTTGTACTCCGTTCCTCCGTGTGACCCAGGAGAGCTGAACCAGCAAGTGAATCTTCGGACCGAAGCGAAAGGCCGGCCCCCTCTCGGGAGCCGGCCTTCGTCACGCCGGGAAAGTGGATCGCGAGCGCTTCAACGCACTGGCGCACTCACGCACTCACGCACTCACGCACTCACGGACCCCGGCGTCAGAACGGCTGCTGGGTACGGTACTTCGACAGCGACTCCAGGAACACCTTGCTGGCCCGGGCGAAGGCGCCCCGCCGGCGCAGCTCGGTGGGGCTGCTCCCCACGAACTTCTGCGTCACGCGGCGCAGGCCGCTGTCCGACGAGTAGCCGCAGGCGTGCGCCACCGACAGCACCGTGCGGCCCGGGTCGTCCAGCAGCTCGCAGGCGAGCAGGATGCGCATCCACGCCAGCAGCTTGCGCGGCGGCGGCAGCTCGGCACGCTCGCACCAGCGCAGCAGCGTGCGGCGCGAAAGCTGGAGCGCCTTGGCCAGGTCGCGCCCGTGGCCGCCCACCGCCACCACCTCGGCCGCCGCGTCCACGATGGCGCGGGCGCGCCCCGGCGTGTCGGGGGGAAGGGTGTTCTCGAGCAGCGCCTTCAGCGGGCGCCCCTGGCTGTGGCGGAAGCGCTGCACCAGCGCCTGCGGCGTGTCGTCGTGGCCGATGCTGATCACCTGCACCACGCCCCACTTGCCCAGCGTGCGCAGGTCGTCGATGCGGTCGGGCTTCACCTCGAGCGCCGCGAACACCGCGGTGGAGGGAAACTCCACCAGCAGAGAGCGCAGCGAGGGCGACGGCCCGGCGCGGCCGTTCGAATCCTCGTAGGGGTTCACCACCACCAGCGCCGAGGGCGGAGAGTCGCGGACGGCCTCTTCCAGCGACGGCCAGTCGGGCACCGACTGGAAGGTGTACTCCTTGCCCGCGACCTTGCGGACGCGCTCGCGGAACTCCTCGTTGCTGTGCAGCACCAGCAGGGGGCGTGCGGCGATCTTCATGAGGGCCAGCCAGGGTGGAAAGGGTGTGTGTGGCGGGGCGGGGACGGCGGTGTGTCTTTCGGTACCGCTCGGTGGACACGCTCCGCCCGTCCTGCCTGCTCGAAAAAACCATGCGGCGCGGCCCCGGTCGTCCCGGGCGCCGCGCCGCCCTGCCTCAGCGCATCATCAGCGACGCGTTCAGCGAGCGCACCAGGTCGGTGGCGAACAGCTCCGTCTCTTCGGGCACCTGCGGGCGCGGGGTGTCGGCCCCGCGGCCGCGCGCGGCGCGCGCGCGCCGCACCGAGTCGAGCACCGACTCGGCGGTGAGCAGCACCTTGCTCTGGCCGCGGTCGCGGGCGGTCTTCACCGCGCGCTCGG